>JALWFY010000112.1 GCA_027013815.1 Desulfohalobiaceae bacterium
ATTTTAAATTTTGGTATTGGATTGATATTTATTTAACTGTGAACTGTTATTTTAAATGCAAAACTCAAAGTCCATAATTCAAAATTATAAAAAAAGGATACCTACGTTAATCATGAAAAAGATAAAAAAAATACACATGATTGGAATCGGTGGATCAGGGATGAGTGGGATCGCTGAGGTCCTGGTAAATTTGGGATACACAGTCTTTGGTTCAGACTTGAGTTATAATGACACAGTAAAACACTTAATCGATTTAGGGGCACAAATTGAGATAGGCCATAAAAGGGAAAATGTAAGAGACGCCGAGGTAGTGGTATATTCCAGTGCGATTTCAGAGGATAATCCAGAGATAAAAGAGGCAAAAAAAAGGTCTATTCCTGTGATACCACGAGCTGAGATGTTAGCAGAACTTATGAGATTAAAAACTGGCATAGCTGTGGCAGGGACCCATGGGAAGACCACTTCCACATCTCTGCTTGGCACAGTATTTATGGAAGGGGGACTGGACCCAACAGTAATAATTGGTGGTAGACTTAATGCCTATGGTACCAATGCTGTTTTGGGGAAGGGTGAATACTTGATAGCAGAGGCAGATGAATCTGATGGTTCATTTTTGTGTTTGTTTCCCATTGTATCCATGGTCACAAATATAGATGCAGACCATATGGATTTTTACCCAGATATTGATGCTATTAAACAGGCATTTTTACAATTTTTAAACATGATACCATTTTATGGACTAAACGTAGTATGTGGAGATGATGAAAATATAATGGAGCTCCTGCCCCATGTAAAACGGCCTATAATAACCTATGGTTTAAAAACACATAATGCAATTTATGGAGAGGTCTTAGAAACAGGACCTACTGCTAGGTTCAATGTTTATATTAATGGTAGATTATGGGATGAGGTGGTCCTTGGCCTCCCAGGGTTACATAATATTGTCAATGCATTAGGTGTTATTGGAATAGCAAATCATGTGGGAATACAAAGGCAGGATATTAAAAGGGGTCTGAAGAATTTTAAGGGTGTTGGTAGGAGACTCGAGAAAATAGGAGAACTAGGAGGCATTTTAGTAATAGACGATTATGGACACCATCCAACAGAGATAAAAACTACTCTGAGAACCATAAAAGAAGTATATCCTGACAAGAGGTTGGTTGTTGCATTCCAACCCCATAGATTTACAAGAACAAGGGCCCTTTTTGGAGATTTTTGTAAATGTTTTTCTGACGCGGATATATTAATGGTAACTGAGATCTATCCAGCATCTGAGGACCCCATCCCTGGTGTAACAGGGGAGGGCCTTTGTAGGGGTATTAGACAGATCAACCAAAAACAGGTTTTGTATTGTGAGGATCTAGCCACTTGTCTTAAAAAGGCAAAGGAAATACTAAGACCTGGGGACCTGTTCTTGACACTTGGGGCAGGTAGTATATGGAAGGTCGGACGTGCGTTTATCCAACAAGAGGATGTGATATGAAGATAGTTCCAAGGCCCTGTATGGATAGGCTAACTACTATTGGAATAAGGGCATATTGTGAAGGGCTGATTACAATAAATTCTTTGTCAGATTTAGATGAGGTTTCAAATTTTTTAGAAAGACATAAAATCAGAGGTTTTTTTATAGGAAGAGGTTCTAACATAATCCCATGTTCTGATTATATCCCTTGTTTTTTATTAAAAATAAAGGAATTAAATGAGTTTAGCGTAATTGGAGATGACGGGAAAAATGTGATTATAAGGGCAGATGGAGGATCGTCTTTAAGGAGATTAATTAGTTGGTCTATGAAAAAGGGGTTTTCTGGACTGGAAGGTTTGGCAGGGATTCCAGGTACAGTTGGTGGTGCAATTGCTATGAACGCTGGGTCTTTTGGGCGAGAGATCTCAGAGTTAGTCTTTTGTTTAAGACTATGGAATAGCGTAGAAGGTATTGTGGAATTAAGAAAAGAACAGACAAATTTCTTATATAGGAGGTTTAATCCACCATTTGAACAAGGACTGTGGTGTGTTTTGTCTGTGGACTTGGAACTTCAAATCTCAAATGCACAAAAGGTGAAAGAAGTTATAAAACAAAATTATATAAAAAAAAAGACCCATCAACCAGTAACTAATAAAACTTGTGGTTGTGTATTTAAAAATCCAATCCTCTATCCTGCAGGATATTTATTGGAAAAGGTAGGTATGAAAGGAAAGGGTATTGGAGGCATGAGATTTTCCAATTTACATGCCAATTTTTTGATCAATGAAGGGAATGGTACCCCTTCTCAGGCCATGGAACTAATTGAAGAGGCAAAAAATGCTGTTTTTGAAAGTTATGGAATAAATTTAGAATTGGAAGTGAAATTATTTTCTTAATATGTCAAAAAATATATATAAAAATGAAAAACTATCTATAAAGACATCAAACTTGCTTATAAGAGTTATAAAATATGTATTTTTATATAGTTTAATAATAATATTTCTATTTATAATTAGTATAATTTTGATAAAAGGATATATATATATTACAACTACAAATTTATTTGAATTAAAAAAAATCGATATAAAGGGAAATAATTATTTATCTAAAAAATATATTTTAAAATATATTGGTATAAAAAATGGTATGAATATATTTGATATTAATCTACTAGAAATAAAAAATAAACTAAAAAAAAATAAATGGATAAGGGATGTTAGCATAAGAAGAGTAATTCCTTATAAGATTGAAATTGATATAACAGAAAGACAACCTCAATTTATTTTAAAAAAATATGGTAGATTATATTATATAGATAAATATGGAGATATTATATCCAATGTGGAAGGTAATAGAATTATATCAATGCCCATTTTGTCCTCAGACGATTTAATTTATAATAAAAAAATATATTATTTATTAAAGGAAAATGTTTTACCTGTATCGTTTAATGCCCTTGGATGGATTCATATTGGAGACCTGTATGTAAAATTTTTTGATTATAAAAATAAGATCCTGTGGATACTGGATAAGAATTGTTTTGAGGAGAGTGCTCATACCAGTAAGATAATTTTTAGAAAATTAGTAGATACAGGGGATATTTCTAAAATAGAGAGGGTGATTGTAATCGGGGATATGGGTTGGGCCAAATTTAAACAATATAAAAAGTGATGTTTGAGGTGGATTATGGCAAGGGGTGAGATAATTGTTGGATTAGACATAGGTACCACTAAGATCTGTACAGTTATTGGGGAGAGTGATGAAGGTACAGTAAATATAGTTGGGGTTGGTACTACCCCTTCATCAGGACTTAGAAAGGGGGTAGTGGTAAATATTGAGGAAACTGTTAGGTCCATTAAACGTGCATTGGAAGAAGCAGAACAGATGAGTGGGATAGAGATTAGATCTGTTTATGCAGGGATTGCAGGTAGTCATATAATGGGATTTAACAGTCATGGGGTAATCCCTGTAAGGGGAGAAGAGATTACCAGGAGCCA
>JALWFY010000113.1 GCA_027013815.1 Desulfohalobiaceae bacterium
GATTTGTAAGTGAGTTTGATGTTATTCCCATATATCTGGATGAATTGACAAAGAACGTGTCTCTTGAGAATCCAATAAAAGTGGTTGTAGATGGTGGTAATGGGACTTCTGGTGAAATATGTAAGGAACTGCTTGAACGTATAGGTTGTGATGTTCATTGTCTTTATTGCAATCCAGATCCAGATTTTCCAAATCACCACCCTGATCCAACAGTGTTGAAAAATATCAAGGACTTACGGGAACAGGTGGTTAAATTAGGGGCCCATTTTGGTGTGGGCTTTGATGGAGATGGGGACAGGATTGGCGTGGTTGACGAAAAGGGAGGTGTGCTTTATGGAGATCAGGTACTTGCTATTTTTGCAAGGGAGGTCTTAAAAGCCAATCCTGGGGCAAAGATAATTGGTGAGGTAAAATGTTCTCATCTCTTGTACAAGGATATTAAAGAACATGGTGGCCAACCTATTATGTGGAAGACAGGCCATTCTCTTATAAAGGCAAAGATGAGAGAGGAAGGGGCATTGCTTGCAGGGGAAATGAGTGGACATATGTTTTTTGCAGATAAATATTATGGATATGACGATGCAATATACGCAGCCCTAAGGCTAGTTGAGATAGTATCCAGGGAACCTCAAAAAGGGCTAAGTACATATCTTATGGATTGGCCAAAGACCTATAATACTCCAGAAATACGTATGGATTGTCCTGAGGAGATTAAATTTCAGGTGGTGGAAAAGGCCAAAGAATATTTTAAAAAACACGCTCAAGGTGGAGAAATTATAGATGTAGATGGCATAAGGATCAATTTCAGGGATGGATGGGGACTTATCAGGGCATCTAATACCCAACCTGTGTTAGTACTAAGATTTGAGGCAGAAAGTGAAGAGAGACTTAAAGAGATTCAGGAATTTTTTGAAGCACCTTTAAAAAAATGGATTGCTGAGGCAAATGGTTAGGTTTCCAATTCCCAGGCATCAGTCTTCTCCCTTTGTTGGGATGCTCAGAACCGTAGGAGTGGTTATTGTATTTTTTATAGCTGGGATATTATTTTGGAAAAGTTATGAAAACACATTGGAAAAAATCACATCTAGGCAGATTATATATGATCAAACAAAGACCTTATCTAAGTCTCAAAAAAAGATCTTGTACGATTTTAGGAGATATATAAAAGATATTTATGGGCTAGATTTTAAGGTAAATATAAATAACAGACATATAATAATGCCTAAAAATCTATCTAAGACTTTGTTTATTGGGATCTGCCCTCCAAAGGGGAGGGCAGTTATCTTTTTTCCTGTCTTGCTCAAAAGGGCGTTGCCAAAAGATTTTGTGGAATATATGGAGGTAAAATATTGCAAGGAATATCTATCTAAAGATTCTTGGCCCATAGGATTAATAAATGGGGTAAAACTAATCTATGACCAATTAAATAGGCTACAAGAAGAATATGGACAAAAGAAATAAGATTAACGATAAGGTATATTTATTCACAGATGGGGCGTGTCTTGGAAATCCTGGGCCAGGTGGATGGGCTGCTATTTTAAAGTATAAGGACCATTACAAAGAAATATCTGGAGGAGAGGATTATACTACTAATAATAAAATGGAACTTATGGCCGTGATAAGAGGGCTGCAGGCTTTAAATAAGAGGTGTAATGTCTTGGTATATACAGATTCAAAATACATACACGATGCAGTGAACAAAGGATGGATAGATAAGTGGATAAGGTCCAATTGGATTACTTCTGCAAAATCCCCAGTTAAAAATAGAGAACTATGGGAGCAATTGATAAACCTTTTAAAAAAACACAATGTTCAGATCAAATGGGTCAAAGGCCATAGTGGACATAAGGAAAATGAGAGATGTGATGTCCTTGCCAAGATAGAAGCGAGTAAGAGGAAAGATTTCAATGGGGAAAATTAATTTATCCAAGTTTGAAGAGATAATAAATTATCACTTTAAAGATAAAAGGCTTTTGGAAATAGCCCTTACCCATTCTTCATATGCAAATGAAAACCCAGACAGTAAAGAAAATAATGAAAGGATGGAGTATTTAGGTGATGCAGTATTGGAACTATGTATAACAGAAGAACTATATAGGAGATTCCCTGAGGCAAGGGAGGGAGAGCTAACTAGTACACGTGCATATCTTGTAAATGAATCCTTTTTGGCCTCCTTGGCTAGGGAAATTTCTTTGAATAAATTTATTTTTTTGGGAAAGGGTGAAGAAAATCAAGGTGGTAGAGAAAGAGATGCTAATCTATGTGACGCAATAGAGGCCCTTATAGGCGCAGTCTTTTTAGACGGAGGTTATCAACAGGCGAAGAAACTTGTCCAAACTTTGTTTTATAATAAGTGGCCGCAACATTGTATAGAAAATCCAAAAAAAGACTATAAAAGTAAATTACAGGAAATAACCCAAAAACATTTTAAAGAACGACCTAGATATATATTAGTAGATAGTTTTGGACCTGAGCATGCAAAATCATATAGGGTAAAGGTTATTTTACCAAACAATTTGAGCTTTGAAGGGATTTCCTCTAGTATAAAGAGGGCAGAGCAAATGGCGGCCAAAGAGGCAATAGGGCTATTTAATAGAGAATTGTCTTTTTAGGGTTATCTATGCTTATTTCTTATAAATATAAATTTATCTTTGTACATATAGCCAAGACAGGGGGAACAAGTATAAGGTCTGCACTTACACCTATCTTACTTAGAGACCCTTATAGGATATTTCAATATTTTTTTAATAGGTTGAGTGGTCTTACCAATCATAGGCTCGGTGTAAAGTTTCCACGTCATGCAAAGATGATAGCGGCCTATGAAGTCCTCCCAAGGGAAGTTTTTAATGATATGTATAAATTTGCCTTTGTAAGAAATCCGTGGGACTTACAGGTTAGCTCATATTATCATATTCAGAGGGAGAGGCCCCATTTAATAGAACATATAAACAATTTTGAGGATTTTTTAAAATTTAAGCTATTACAGGACAGGCCCTATCATTATATACTTGATGCGTCAAAAGAACCCCAGTGGCATTCTTTAATAGATATGTCTGGTAAATGTATAGTGGATTTTATAGGAAGGTATGAAAATCTAGAAAAGGACTTTAAAGAAGTCCTTGGCAGGATAGGGATAGATAAAAATATTAAACTACCCCATAAAAGAAGGGCCCTTGATAGGCATCCTGATTATAGGGTGTATTATACAGACAAAGCAGCAGAGATTGTTGCAACGCAATTTAAGGAAGATATAGAAAACCTTGGCTATAAGTTTGGTTAAATATATGGAGGTGTGTTATGCTAAGTGGAATTATGGTATTGTTGGGTTTAGGAATAGTAGGTTTATTCCTATATTTTTTACAAAAAGAGCATGGTTATACAGATGATTAAAT
>JALWFY010000114.1 GCA_027013815.1 Desulfohalobiaceae bacterium
TCTATGACCCCAGGACCTGCTTGTTTGCCTATCTTACTCATTCCACCTTCTAAGGCCGGACCAGCAGCACCTGCACAGGCCACAAGCCAATCTTTGTTTCCAAGTACTACTTCAGCATTTGTGCCCACATCCACAAAAAGAGATATTTCTTCATTTTTGTGCATACCACAGGCAATTAATCCTGCAAGCAGATCTCCTCCAAAATAGCTCCCAATATTTGGAAACAAAAATACCCTTGCAGCTTTAGACAAATCAAGTCCTATATCACTGGCACTAAATAAATCTAGACGATTTATGGCTGGTATATAGGGTTCCCTTATTATCCAATCTGGAATAATCCCTAAAAACAAATGGGTCATGGCAGTGTTCCCAGCAATGGCTACATTTACTATATTATTTACATTAACTCCACTGGATTCACATAACCCATGTATATTTTTATTTAAATCATCTACAATAAGATTCCTTAACTCGGCCCTACCCTCATGTGTTTCTGCATAATGTATCCTTGTTAGGATATCAGGCCCTATATTTACCTGGGG
The DNA here is from genome assembly GCA_027013815.1 of Desulfohalobiaceae bacterium. Taxonomy (GTDB): domain Bacteria; phylum Desulfobacterota; class Desulfovibrionia; order Desulfovibrionales; family Desulfothermaceae; genus Desulfothermus. The sequence continues at coordinate 543 of JALWFY010000114.1, forward strand.
GTTTAAATAGTTCCCTTCACAAACAACCTTTCTGTCAACTAAATCCAAAATACTAACCACATACCTGGTAGTGCCTAGGTCTACTGCTACCCCCAGAAAATTCTCATCTTTGGTCCCTGTTATCCCTGTTATGTAATATGCACACCTATCCCTAAATAGTGTACATTGCCCAGAAAAATTCTCTCTCCGCACTATCTCTGGTAAAGTCCTTAAAAAAGAGATGTCTCCAATACACCTCTTAATGCCATACTCTTTTTCTATTATCCTATTTAGTCTATCCCAATCACCTGTATTGTCTTTTAAACTAGGCCCTGGCATAGATACATCAATACACCATGAGGTCAGTTTATTCATATTATTTTCTACCTCCAACTATTGTAGGCCAGCCTGAATCTAATCCAAAAATCTCATACACCCTTATCCCCATAGAGACCAGGTTATAGATTATGTCCTTTGCCTGGGATTCAAATATCCCGGAAAAAACTAAGTATTTAAAATTATTGAATTTTAACAGACATGTAATCTCCTTTAACACATCATAATGTATATTGGCAACTAAAAGTTCAAATCCATTAAATATAAGCTCCTGTCCCTTCCCCTGGGCTACAACTATTTTATCTTCCATGTAATTTAATCTTAAATTTTTTCTAGTTGTTATACAGGCTAGGGGGTTTAGGTCAACGGCCAGCACCTTTTTAGCCCCTAATTTTACACATACAAGGGACAAGATCCCAGTACCACACCCAAGGTCCAGCACGGTTTTTACGTCTGAAAAATTGGTAAATAAAAAATTAATGGCTTTAAGACAATTTAGCGTAGTGGCATGGCTCCCAGCCCCAAATACCACTCCTGGGTCCAGCAAGATGTCTGTATCTTTTTTTGTATTTAATGTTTCCCACACAGGGATTATACGAATTTTTCCTATTTCTAAAGGTCCTATCTTTCCCCCTATCCACTCAAAATAATCCACTTCAAACACATCTTTTAGAATCAGATTTTTTTGTCTCTCGATTATACCATGTACTATTTCAGGCTGTGGACAAGAGAAAAACAAAAAACTATCCCCCTCTTCGATCCAACACCCTAAATAAGAAGGAGAAGTGATATTCCCCCTAAACTTACCTTTAATATAATAGATATAAAGGGTATTATAGGAACTATTGTTCATACTATCTTTTTAAAGAGTTCAAATGCACTTTTTACAGCAGCACTATCTTCTGGGAGATCAAATGTGGGTCTTCCCAACATATCATATTCTAATATATTATCGTCCCTGGAAACACATCCTAAGAGCTCTACCCCCATATCCTGAATATATTTTTTCACAGGTTCAGAGAGCTCTCCTTCAACATTGTTTAAAATAAGATATGGTCTTCCAATAAGTACGTTTAAGGATTGTGCTAGTTCATTTATCCTTTGAGCAGCCTGCAGGCCCCTCTTAGAGGTATCTGACACAATTAATAATATATCCACATCCTTGGTGGTAAGCCTACTTATATGTTCCATACCAGCTTCATTGTCTATTACAATGTAATCGTAATTGCCCACCAATTTAGACAAAAATGCTGTTAAAAGCGAATTTGCAGCACAATAACATCCCTGTCCCTCTGGCCTTCCCATGACTATTAGATCAAACTTGTCTGTCTCAATAATGGATTCCTCTAATTTTGTGTCTATAAACCTGTCCTTAGTCATCCCAACAGGAACATTTCCTCGCTTCATGTCCTCTCTCACATCGCCCAAGGTAAACTCCACGTCCACTCCAAGTACCTCGTTCAAGTTGTAATTTGAATCTGCATCCACAGCTAGGATTGGATATTTATCATTTTCCATTAAATACCTAATAAAGAGTCCACACAGGGTGGTCTTTCCAACACCCCCTTTTCCAGAAAAAGCCACTGTATATGCCATAAGGATCTCCTTCTTTTTTTCTCTAATTTATTATTTTTTTAATGCATCTAATACCTTTATACAAATCTCATCAATATCTTCTCTTTCTGGGAGGTCAAGTACACACGGACTGGTCTGTTGTCTTTGTTCCAATGATTTGAGATAAGGTATATTTGCAACTATAGGGGGAAGCGCAATGTCTTTGGGAGGCACAAAATCTTCTGATGCCCTATTTAAGACCATGACTTGTTTTTTTAGCCCAAGGTCCCTGGCAAGTCTGCTAATATTAGAAGCAGTCTGGAGCCCCCGAATACTTGGCTCACTTATAACAATCAAACCGTCCACACTAGTTATGGTACCCCTGCCAAGGTGTTCCACTCCTGCCTCTAAATCCACTATTAGCCATTGAGAACTCCTAAGTATCATATAGGCCAAGAGTGCCTTCAACATGGCATTGGCAGCACAACCACACCCTGAACCAGCCCCTGCAATGGTTCCCATTACTAGAAGTTTCATACCTCTCACGTCTTTGGCCAACTTTTGGGGGAGGTCGTCCACCTCTGGATTTAGATTAATATATACCCCAGTGCCAACCCTTTCCTGTATTAATTTTTTATTATTTACAAGAGGGATAGGGACCTCTTCTAAAGATAGACCAAGGGCAGGTCCAAGGGAAATTGCTGTATCAGCGTCAATCAACCATACCTCTTTATTTTGTCGAATAAGATAATCTCCAAGCCACGCAGCTAAGGTAGTCTTCCCTACCCCTCCTTTACCAGCTATTGCCAATTTCATAAGATTAACTCCTTGCCCTATTTTTTGAAATTATAAGGTGGAAACTGTTATTACTATATACTTTTTCTAAAATCAATGAGTTGTTGGCCTATATCCAAAAAAAATTTAACCACCTTAAAATTATAGCTCAAGCTTATAGTTATAATATATTGTTATTATTATTTTTTAATTTTATTTATTTTTCTATTAATTTAGTTGACATTAATTTTTTTAATTTGTTACAACTCGTGGGAAATTTTGATAATCTTTTGATTTTGTTTATAAAAAATGTTATAAAAACAATTAAAACTATTGATTAACTGATGGATGATTAAACACATTTTATTTAAAATAACGAATTGAACGAAATTTGCTATTTTAGTTAAAAAATAGACATCTGCTTTGCAGAAAAAGTACACTTGAGCCGATTAAACCAGGATATTACAAAAAAACTTTTTAACCTTTGTCAACTTTTAGTCAAAATGGGAAAAATAAAACACATCAAATATCAAGTTAACACTTTAAAACAAAAAAGGTTTGTGCTATGTGTCCTTTAAACAAGTTTTTATTAAAAAATTTATGTTTATAAAATCAAATATACATTAAAAACCAAAATAATTATTTTAACAAAAAAGACACTAAACCAAGGCGAGGAATGTTTGGTTATATTAAAGTTTTATTTATAAACCTAGGAGGGTAAAAATGATCGTTGGGACAAGAAAACCATTGGAAGAAATCAAGGCAATGATCTCTCCGTACAAAAAGGTCCTGATTGTAGGTTGTGGTACATGCGTTGCTGTATGTCTAGCAGGTGGAGAAAAGGAAGTAGAGGTCCTAAAAAATGAATTGTCACTGGCTATGGGAGACAAGGTCTCCTTTGATGGGGTGACCCTAGAGCGTCAATGTGACAAGGAATTTTTAGAACAATTAAGTGATGTTGTAGACCAATATGATGCCTTTTTATCCATGGCATGCGGTGCTGGTGTCCAATTCCTATCAGAAGTATATCCAGAAAAGCCAGTGTTTCCTGCAGTAAATACAACATTTATGGGCATTAACAGGGCTGTTGGTTGGTATGAAGAGAGGTGTCGTGGTTGTGGAAATTGTGTACTTGGTATTACAGGTGGTATATGTCCTGTGACCATGTGTGCCAAGAGCCTATTTAATGGACCATGTGGGGGGACCAACAAGGGAAAATGTGAAATAGATGAAGAACAGCCCTGTGCCTGGTATATGATATATGAAAGATTGGAAAAACAGGGCAGACTTGATCAAATAATGGATGTGATCCCGGCTAATAACTGGGAAAATCAAAGGCCAAGGACAGTTATACAACCAGGGTATGAGAATTTATACAATACTTCTTCAAAATAAATAGGAGGTACATGAATGGACAGGAGAAATATTGAAGAGAGCAGTAAATTGGAACGGGTCCTGAGGGAAGGACATTTTGCCTTCACTGCTGAGCTTGGACCTCCTAGGGGAGCAAATGTAGAAAAGGTCAAGAAAAAAATCTCGTATTTAAAAGGATATGTTGATGCAGTGAATATCACAGATAACCAAACTGCAATTGTGAGGATGTCCAGTTTGGTCACCTCCTTACTATGTATAGAGGAAGGACTTGAACCAGTCTATCAAATGGTCTGTAGAGATAGAAACAGATTGGCTATGCAATCTGATATATTAGGTGGTTATGCCATGGGAATTCGTACCATTTTATGCCTTTCAGGAGACCACCAAAAATTCGGAGATCACCCCCAGGCAAAAGGAGTATATGACCTAGACTCCATGCAACTAGCCGCAATGGTAAAAAAAATGAGAGACGAGGGTAAGTTCCAAGGAGGGGATGATATAGACGTACCGCCTAAAAAAATCTTTATTGGTGCTGCTGCCAACCCCTTTGCTGAGCCCTACAATTGGAGGGTATATAGACTTGCCAAAAAGGTAAAGGCAGGAGTAGATTTTATCCAGACCCAGTGTATATATAATATGGAGAGGTTTAGGGAATGGCTAAAGAGGGCCAATGATATGGGACTCACAGAAAAGGTGTTTATACTCGCAGGGATAACACCACTAAAGAGCGTTGGTATGGCAAGATATATGCAAAATAAGGTACCAGGTATGGATGTTCCTGAGGACTTAATCAAGCGTCTTAAGGCAGCAGGCAAAGAAAAGGCCGCTGAAGAAGGAATAAAGATAGCCTGTGAACAAATAGAAGAGATGAAGGAACTAAAAGGAGTTGCAGGAGTCCATCTAATGGCCATAGAATGGGAGCATAGGGTCCCTGAACTTGCTGAAAGGGCGGGTTTATTACCCCGACCAGAGGTCTAAAAATAAAGAGGAGAATATAGATATGAACAAAAAAGTCATGGTCCTGGGAGGAGGTATTGCGGGCTTAAGTGCTGCTCTTGAACTCTCCAAAAAAAATATCCAGGTAGAACTTGTGGAAAAAACCTGTTTTTTAGGGGGAAAATCCATTGGTTTTACCTGTAAGGCTACTGATAAATGTCAACAATGTGGTGCCTGTGTGGTGGAAGAGGTATTAAGAGACGTAGTGGAACAACCAAATATTAATGTGCATCTGAGGACAGAAATGGAGCAAGTGGTAAAAAATGGGAGATTCAAAGTAAAACTAAAAAAATCAAATTCAATACCTAAAGAAAATCAAATCCTAACAGGATTTTCAAAATACAATTCTCCTTATAAAGTAGTTATTGGCAATGTTCAAGGCTCAGAAGATGCAGTTAGTATAGACAGGCTAGGGACAGAAGGAGAATTAGATGTAGATGCACTCATCATTGCCACTGGTTTTACCCCCTTTGATCCCACTGCTAGGGCTACATATGGATACAAGAGATGGGGAAATGTGATTACTGCCCTGGAATTAGAGAATACATTGAGAACCGAGGTCAAGGCCATTAAACCTTCAGATGGACAAAGGGCAAAAAAAATAGGATTTATTCAATGTGTTGGAAGTAGAAGCCAAACCTTTAACAGTGTTTGGTGCTCTGAAGTATGTTGTCCATATGCCTTGAGAATGGCCTCAATGATCAAACATAAATATCCTGATACAGAGATCTGGATATTTTTTATAGATATTCAAAACGTGGGAAAAGAATACTCCTCCTTTTTAGAACAAATAAAATCAGATATAAAGTTAGTCACTGCAACCCCAATTGATATATTCCCAGCCCAGGACAACAAGGTGAAAGTTGCGTATGAGGACGACATAGAAGATAGGAGAAAATTAGAGGAATTTGACCTAGTTGTACTCTCAGTGGGCATTATGCCAAACAAAGACAATAAAGAACTGTCAAAGATTATAAATATTGACCTATCTGAACATGGATTTTTCAGCGATATAGATCCATTAAGGCCATCTCTTACTTCTAGGGAGGGGATATTCCTGGCTGGAACTACCACAGGTCCTAAAGATATCCTGAGTACCATATCTCATGCAAAGGGTGCAGTTTGTGAAACCCTGACTTATTTAGGAGGCAAAAAGTGATTGAAATAAACATAAATCCAGATGTCCTTGTAATAGGTGGTGGGGTGGCAGGGATCCTGGCTACCCAAAAAATAAGAAAACAGGGATATTCAGTCTCTATCCTAGACCAAGGACAGGGTTTTGAGCCAGACCCCTGTTATAAAATGGAATCAGCCAGTTATTATTCTAATACCATACAAGAGTTAAAAAAAGACCCCAAGGTTAGCTGGTTAGAAGATGGACAGATTACTAAGGTAGACGGTATGCTTGGGGACTTTAAAGTGTATGTCAAATCAAATGGCAAGGTAGAGAGAAAGAATTTTGGGGCAATCGTGGTAGCAACCCCATTTGACTGTATCCCTGTGTTTGAAGAATATGGATTGACCCCAGGGGAAAATGTATTTTCAGTAAATCATTTATTAGAACTCTTATCTGAAAACAAACCACCAACAGGCATTGCTGTATTTCTGACTACCTTCCAAGAAGAGACCAATCCTGTAAGTTTTAAAAATATAGTCTTAAATGCAATAGAGATCGGTAAATTGGGCTCAACTGTGTATGTGTTTGTTAGAAATGTGAAGACTGCAGCCCCTGGTCTAGAAAAACTCATACTCCATGCAAAAAATCATGGGGTGATGATTATAAAATCAAATAAAGCACCAGAGGTGGAAATAAAAGATAATAGGCCTATAGTTACCACCTACGATCCAATAATCAAAAAAGATATTGAAATATATGCTGATTATGTTATTATAGAAGACAAAATAGTCCCAAATGAAAAAAACAATGAGATTTCCGAGTTATTTGGAATTCATACTGACTCAAATGGCTTTCTACAGACAAACAATGTAAGAAGGATACCTGTTTTCACTAATAGGAAAGGGATATTTGTAGTGGGATCAGCTGCTAATATCAAACCCTTTCCCTATATTTTGACTGACGCTATAGATGTAAGTTGCGAGATCCAAGGATTATTAAAAGGTGGTGGGAAGGTAGAAGTTGAGGAGACTATCTCAATTGATCAGGAAAAGTGTGTAAGGTGTTTGACTTGTTATAGGGTGTGTCCCCATGGGGCAATATATTGGGATGTGGACAGGGTAGCTATTTCCTCCTTAGTGTGTGAAGGATGTGGTATATGCACAGCTGAATGTCCAATGAATGCTATTCAGATAAATGAATACTCTGATGATAAGATAAAAGATGAACTAAAGGATATTTTGAAATCCAAAGGGGATGAGCCACTTTTTGTTGCTTTTTGCTGTAAAAATTCTGCGTTTGAAGCAGCAAAAGGGGCCGAAAAACAAGGAATTGATCTACCAAAGGGTTTTAAGGTCATTAAGGTCCCATGTGCTGGGAAGGTAGATGTGGACTATGTATTAGAGGCCCTTGTTAAGGGGGTAGATGGAGTTATAATAGGGGCATGTTATAAAGACAACTGTAAGTCTGAAAAAGGTAATATATTTGCAAGTTATAGGATAGCCCATTTAAAGGACATCCTATCTCAAATAGGAATAAATCCTAAAAGGGTTGAACTCATTAATGTGGCATCCAATATGCCCAAGGAGTTTGGCTTAAAACTCCAGGAAGTATCTAAAAAAATTGTAGGTATGGGTAGTTAATAAAAATACAGGCCCTTAAACAAAAGGAGTGATTATGGGGAAAAAGATAATTTTAGTAGATGATGATCAAGACTTTTGTGAAATCCTTAAATCAAAGTTAGAAAAAAAAGGATTTTATGTGGATGTGGCCTATGATGGAGATTTGGGACTTGAAAAAGTAAGACAAAGCCCACCTGATATATTGATCCTAGATGTGATGATGCCCAAAAAATCTGGACTAGAGGTGTGTAAGGAATTAAAATCAGATCCCGCATATCAGGACCTTCCCATAATAATGCTCACTGCTGTTGCAGAACATATAGGCGAGACCACATATACCCAATATGATGCAATGAGTATGGAAGCAGAAGACTATATCCCCAAAGGGCCTGACTGTACTGACAAAGTAGTTAAAAGTGTAATGGAGATAGTCTCTCAAGACTAGCCTTGTATTTAGAAATGGCCTGGGTAAAAAAATTAATACTCAGGCCGTTTTAATTTACCAAACTAAAGTTCTGAATAACTGCATGTGGGTGAAAAAGGCAACATGAGACAAAAGGCGAAAGGCAAAAGGTATATGGAACAAGATACGAATTCTTCCCTTTAGCCTTTTGCCTCTTGCCCTTAGCCTTTAGCCTTTATATACAATGATTTAAGTTCACTAAAAACTAAATTTTTCACACTTTTCAGTGGAAAAGCTTATTCATCCAACAAGGGGAAGTTTGACCAAAAAAGTACTTCCCTTATTCTTTTCACTAATCACCCCTATGTCTCCCCCAAGGTCGTCTACTATTCCCTTTGCAATGGCAAGTCCTAATCCAGTACCTGAAATATCCTTAGTAGAATCGTCTTTTACCCTATAAAACCTATTAAATATCTTGTCCTGTTCTTGTTTTGAGATCCCAATACCAGTATCCTTTACTGCAACTATACCCATATCCCCTTGTTTATATGTTGATATATAGATCTTTCCCCCTTCAGGGGTATATTTAATTGCATTATTTACCAGATTGTTAAACAATATATTGAGTGCCCTGGGATCTGCCTTTATAGTAAAATCTCCCTGGGTGTTGAGCTCTAAAACCATGTGTTGTTTCTTTAACTCTGCCTGGTCTTTCCAGTCCTCGAACCTGGAACTTAAAAATTCCTCCATATAGATATCCTTTATATCCACATAGACCTTTCCTGATTCTATTCTTGAGAGGTCCAGTAATTTTTCAATGAGTTCAGTAAGCCCCCTTGTTCGTTGTTTGGCCTTTTCCAATATCCTTTTATCTGCACTGAACTCTGGATCTTCAATTAAGTCTTGCAACACAAGTGCGATCTGTTCGTGGATAGTGGATAGACTTCCCCTGAGTTCATGGGAAACCCTGGCCACAAACTCAGATTTCAATTGATCTAATTTTTTTAACGGAGTTATATCCATTGATATAACTACATATCCCAACAATTTTTGGTCTTCTGAAAAAATAGAGTTCTTTTTTATAAGTAAATAGAGGTCATCATTTATCTTGAACTCACAAGATATATCCCCTTCCTCTTCAATACCAAATAAAATAAAGTCCAACACCTTATCGTGTGTTATATAATATGAAATGTCTAATCCCAGGGGAACAGAATCTGAAATAGAAAAATGTTTTCTAATAGTGTTATTTATGAGTACAACCTCTCTATTATTATTTGTAACCAAGACCCCATTTGGAAGGACCTCTAAAATAGTCTTCAACCTACTCTTTTCTGTGATTAGATCCAGTAGTGCGTCTTTTCTCTCTTTATCCAGTCTCTCCTTCTCCTGTATAAGCAATATATTGTCTAGGGCCCTTTTTACTACCAGTAGGATATGTTCTTTATCAAAGGACTTTGGTATAAAATCATAGGCACCTTGTTTCATGGATTCAACAGCAATCTCCAAGGTGGCAAAACCTGTTATAATGATAACCAATATATGGGGATCAATCTCCTCTTTTATGGTACGCAACACATCCATCCCATCTATGCCTGGCATCTTTAAATCCAAAAGGACTAAATCAACTCTAGTGTCCTTTAATATAGAAAGAGACTCCTCTCCATCTTCTGCAAGTAATACTTCACAGCCAAGCCTAGATAAAATTCTACTCAGGGCAATCCTTATATGTTCTTCATCGTCAACTACTAATATGCGTATTGACTCATACCCCATGCCCACTCTCCTAAAAATCTAACCCCGGTTCACAGGAAGGATTATCTCAAAACAAGCTCCGCCCTGTTCTTTATTATAGGCTCGAATCTTTCCCTTATGATTCTCTACTATCCTGTAAGCAATACTAAGCCCTAATCCAAGACCGTCCCCTTGTTTCTTTGTTGAAAAAAATGGATCAAATATATTTGGCAGGATCTCCTCGTCTATACCAGGGCCTGTATCACAAAACTCTATTTTCACCTTTTCTCCTGGTAATTTTTGGGTGATTATGTATAATGTTCCCTTCCCTTTCATGGCCTGTGCAGCATTCCATATAATATTCATAAAAACATGATTTAATTGTTGGACATCGCATTTTATCTCAGGTAGTCCTAAATCATACTTTTTAATTATTTTAATATTCTTAAACAAGGAGTGTTTTTCCAATAAAAACAGCGTCCTATCTATTGCTTTATTCAAATCTGCAAAAAAAGGAGTCCCTCCACCTTGTCTGGAAAACTCCAGGAGTTCTTTTACTGTATCTTTACACCTCTTTGCATTCTCCAATATCCTAGTCAAATCTTGTTTTATCCTATCTTCCAACTCCTCTTCTAACAGGAGTTCAGAAAACAATATAATACTACTTAAGGGATTATTTAATTGATGGGCTACCCCTGCAGCAAGATTACCAAGGGCCGCCATTTTTGATGACTGATACAACTGCATCCTTGTCTCTTCTAGTTCCTTTTCCATATTAATAGTTTCTCTTAGATCGTGAAAAAATCCAATGGTTGCTACTTCAACTCCATTCTCATAAATAATGGATGCATTTAACTCTACTGGAATCAACTCTCCTTGCTTTGTTAAAAGCTCGACCCTATATGATTTTAATTTCCCAGGCCCTCCATGGTCTTTATTTCTTAATTTTTTCATGACCTCCCTGGCCATATCTCCAGGATATATATCCCGAATATCTACACAAGATAGGGCATCCTCCCTTGGATACCCCAGGATCTTTGATGCAGCATCATTAAATATAAATATCTTGCCCTTTTTGTCTGCAGCAATAACTGCATCTACTGCGCTTAAAATCAAATTATGTAAAAAGGTATTAGATAAATGCAACTTTTTTTCTAACTGGTCCATAGCAGTGATATCAAAGTCCAGCCTCACCACACATTGTTTTCCATCTGGGCCAATCATTGGGAAGAGGGTTACCTTATCCTCAAAATATAAATCTGCAAAACTACCTTCCTGCCTCTTATCCTCTCCTTCTACCACCTGATTTATCTTACATTTAATACATGGGCTATCCATGCCAAAATAGATCTCATAACACCTTTTACCTATTATATCCTCTCCATAAATATCTTTGGCAAACTTATTTGCAGCACATATAATATGGTCCATGGAAATAACCATAAGCTCCCTGGGTATGGCATCTGCAACTGCAAGTAGATATTCCTTTTCTCTCTGATCAATCATATTTGTCCCCGGACTCTTCCATTATCCTATTTGTCTTTCTGCATATTTTAACATTTTCTCTGCTTCCTTAAAATCAGGATTTAGTTTAAGGGCATTATCTGCCACATTTAGCACATCTTCCCATTTTTTGGAATCAATATATACCCTTCCTAGATTAAATAAAAGATATTCATCGTCAGGGGTCCTTGATATGGCCTCTTTAAACACCTTAATGGCAAGGTCAAACTTACCTGCCTTTCGTAAGGTAATACCCATTTTATTGAGTACATGTATTGCCTCTGGATCGTCCTTATATGCATTTCTCAAGTATCCAAGGGCATCATCTACCATTCCTTCTTCCAGATAAATATCACTTATACTCAACTTGAGATCAGTATCTTCTTTAAAGGTCTTTATTAATTTTTTAAAGACCTTGTCTGCTTGATTATACTCTTTATGTTTTAAATATTTCCTTCCCTTTTCAAGCTCCTGTTGTTTTAGTTCCTCTAGGAGTGCCATCTGTTTTTTGGCCTCTTCCACAGTAGAAGACTGGAGCTCTTTTATAGCTTCTTTTATCAGATCCCATAACTTTTTTTCATCACCAGGTGTATATTCTATAGGAATAGGATATTGCTGCACAAATTCTTTATTAATTTTAAGCAGATATACTACATCTTCTAATTTTTTCTGAAAATCCTTTTTTTCATGTTTTAACAGTGGGGTTTTAAAAAAAATGGAAAGGGCATCCTGAATACTCACCAAGGCCGCCAAAAATTTCTTCTTTTTGAGCAGGGTATTTATAGTGCTGAGCTTTGACCTGGCCTTACTTATCTCAGACATAAAAAATATCTCCCAAATATTAACATTGGAAAATTATGAAACCCTTTTTACCATACCCAAAAAATCCCTAAAAAAATACCTTGAATCATGGGGTCCAGGAGATGCCTCTGGATGATATTGCACTGCCATAACAGGGAGTCTGCGGTGCACAAAACCCTCTAAGGTCTGGTCATTCAAGTTTATGTGGGTCTGTTTCAAATAATCCACCTTTGAAACATCTACACAAAAGCCATGGTTTTGCGAAGTTATTTCCACATATTTTGCATCTATTCTCTTTACTGGATGATTGACTCCATGATGTCCAAATTTCAATTTATAGGTCTTTCCACCAAGCACAATACCTAGGATTTGATGTCCCAAACATATGCCTCCCACAGGAAAATCTTGTAAGAGTGCTTCAATCTCATCAAATATGTATTCAACTGCAGCAGGATCCCCAGGGCCATTGGACAAGAATACCCCCTGGGGATTTAATTTCTTTACCTGATCTGCCTTAAAAAATGAAGGCACCACTAGGACTTCAAATCCCTCTTGTTCTAACAATCTGAGGATATTATATTTTACCCCAAAATCATAGACCACAAGTCTTATTTTTTCCCCTTGCCAATGATACTCACCCCCTTCAAGGGACACTGGAATTGGTTTACCTTCCCATTTATATACTTCTTTTGTTGTCACTTGATCTACAAGGTTGAGCCCCTCCATCTTTTTAACTCCCCTTGCCTTTTCTACTACCTCTTTTGGATCTGTATCCTCAGTAGAGATATATCCCCTCATTGCCCCATGTATCCTTATATGTCTTGTAAGGGCCCTTGTGTCTATGCCTTCAATCCCCATTATATTGTATTTTTTAAGATACTCTGGGAGAGACATCCTAGAACGCCAGTTTGATGGTTTTTTGCAACATTCCTTTACTATAAAACCCGCTACGTGTATGCTACTAGATTCTATATCTTCAAGATTGACCCCATAATTTCCTATATGGGGATAAGTCATACACACTAACTGGTGTTTATATGAGGGGTCTGTGAGTATCTCCTGATATCCAGTCATCCCAGTATTAAAGATAACCTCCCCTCCACCCTCTCCTTGACCAGTAAAAGATTTGCCCTCAAAATAAGTGCCATCTTCTAATGCCAATATTGCTCGCATGCACATGTCTCCTTACGTAAAATTTTTTCTACCTTAGCCAAATCCTCTGGGGTGTCAACCCCGTAGCTAAATGACTCCGTGCGTTTTACAAAAATAGGGATCTGGTTCTGCAAAAACCTAAGTTGTTCCAGTCTCTCAACCTTCTCTAAAAGGGACTGTGGAAATTGAATAAATCTTTCCAAGGCATTAAAGGTATATGCATACATGCCTATATGTCCCAAGAACTCTCCTTTTAGGTCTGATATAAAATAAGGAATAGGAGACCTGGAAAAGTACATTGCAAAAGAGCTATTATCTAAAACTACCTTTACCACATTGGGGTTTACTGCATCTTCAAAACAAATCTTCCTAGCCAAGGTGGCAACCTGAACCATCGGAACACTAAAACATTCAATCAATTCGTCAATCATTTTAGGATCTAAAATAGGTTCATCTCCTTGGATATTCACAATTATATCTTTTTTAGAAATTCCTAGCCTTATGGCAGCTTCATATACCCTGTCTGTACCAGAATTATGAGTGTTAGCTGTCATAACCACAGGGACATTAAACTCTTTTGCCCTGTTGTAGATTTCATCATGATCTGTTGCCAACACTACTTTGTGTAATCTTTTGCACTGCATAGCCCTTTCATATACATGTAAAAACATGGGCTTATTTAAGATCATGGCTAGGGGTTTACCTGGAAATCTAGAAGATCCATATCTTGCAGGAATTATCCCTATGACATTTAGTTCACTCATTTTTACTCCTTATTCACACTTGATAAATTGAAATTTAAAGAATATTTGTATATACTTAATTTATAAGAACTTAATTTCTAAAAAAATATGCAAAATATAATTGAATTACAGTAATTTTTGCCATATTTATAGTGCAAAAACAAGTCTAAACCTTGGAGGTAGACATGCCCTTTTTTATATATAAAGCGAAAAATAGAGCAGGTAGAAAGATAAAAGGCGAGTTAGAAGCACCTTCCCTTGAACTTGCACAAAATGTGTTACAGAGAAAGGGCTATACAAACATTAAGGTTAAACCCAAGCCCAAGGATATTTTTGAAGGCACTTTTTTAGAAGGAAAGGTCAAACCAAGGGACATGGTAGTGTTTTCCAGACAGTTCTCTACTATGATAAATGCAGGTGTTCCTATTTTGCAATCACTCAATGTACTGGCAGAACAAACTGAAAACAAAAAATTAAGGAGAAAACTCTATGACATTAAAAATAATGTAGAGGGTGGAAGTTCCCTTTATGATGCCTTGAGCAAACACAAAGATGTATTTGACGATCTATACATAAACATGGTGGATGCAGGAGAAATCGGGGGTGTATTAGACGTGGTTTTAGATAGGCTTGCTGGATATATTGAAAAGGCAGCTTCTTTGAAATCTAAAGTAAAGGGAGCAATGATATACCCTGCAGTGGTGGTAACTGTTGCTGTAATAGTAATTACAATTATAATGATTTTTGTTATCCCAACCTTCTCAAAGATGTTTGCCGAGGCTGGAGCTGCCCTCCCCCTTCCCACTGTAATTGTCATCAATATGAGCAATTGGTTTAGGGCCAATGCAATATATTTATTTTTGGCAATAGCAGGATTTATTATCTTATTTCGCATCTTATACAAAAAAATAGAAAAAGTGAAAATAGTTGTAGATAGGGCAATATTATTTATCCCTATTTTTGGACCTATACTTAGAAAGGTCGCAGTTGCCAGGTTCAGCAGGACATTTAGTACAATGATTACAAGTGGTGTTCCTATACTTCAAGCACTAGACATTGTTGCAAAAACATCTGGAAATAAGACTATAGAAAAAGGAGTCCTTGAGGCAAAAAAAAGCATATCAGAAGGCCAGACACTAAGTGAACCCTTAGAAGACACAGGAGTATTTCCATCAATGGTTATCCACATGATCTCTATTGGGGAAACTACTGGAGCATTGGACTCTATGTTAGAAAAAATAGCAGATTTTTACGACGATGAAGTAGATGTGGCAGTATCCTCCTTGACTTCCCTTATAGAACCTTTGATGATAGTATTTTTAGGGGTTGTAGTAGGAGGACTTGTAATAAGCATGTATCTCCCAATATTTAAAATTGCTGGTGTTGTATCAGGCCAAGGATAAAAAAGAGATTTTAATACCAAAATTCAAAATATAATTAAACCTAAAAAACAGTTATGGAGGGCAATCTAATGTCATCACGAGAGTTAGTAGTTGGAGTAGTTGGCGCCACTGGTGCTGTGGGACGAGAAATGTTAAAGGTGTTAGAACAAAGAAATTTCCCTGCCAAAGAGGTAAGGGCATTGGCCTCAAAAAGGTCTGCTGGAACATTGCTTGAATTTAAAGGCAAAAAAATAAAAGTAGAAGAATTAGTTCCAGATTCCTTTAAAGGAATGGACCTTGCCTTATTCTCTGCAGGCGGTAGTGTATCAAAGAAATTTGCCCCAATTGCTGCTAAAGATGGGTGTATTGTTGTTGACAATTCCAGTGCCTGGAGAATGGATCCAGAAGTACCCTTAGTGGTACCAGAAGTAAACCCTAAAGACTTGGAAAAACATAAAAACATCATAGCAAATCCCAATTGCTCTACTATACAAATGGTAGTACCCTTAAAGCCAATCCACGACCAAGCACGTATAAAAAGAATAGTTGTCTCAACATATCAAGCAGTATCTGGCACAGGACACAAGGCCATAGAAGAGTTGGAAAAACAAGTAAGGGCACTCTTTAACATGCAAGACGTAGAATGCAACGTATATCCTTATCAGATTGCATTTAATTGTCTCCCTCACATAGATGTATTTTTAGACAACGATTACACCAAAGAAGAAATGAAAATGGTTAATGAAACCAAAAAGATTATAGGAGATAATTCAATTAAAGTCACAGCCACTACTGTTAGGGTACCTGTATTTTATGGGCACAGCGAATCTGTGAACATTGAGACAGAAAAAAAGATAACAGCAAAAGAAGTAAGGGCCCTCTTGACACAATTTCCAGGGGTAAAGGTCTTAGACAATCCCAAAGAAAAAATATATCCAATGCCTATATTTGCTGCAGGAGAAGACGATGTATTTGTTGGTAGAATAAGAGACGATGATACCATAGAAAATGGAATAAATATGTGGATTGTAGCTGATAATATTAGAAAAGGCGCAGCCTTAAACGCAGTGCAAATAGCAGAAGAACTTTTAAAAAGAGAGCTTATCCCCTAATTAAATATAAAAGACTAATTAGTAAATAACAGGCAAGGATATAAACATAAAGCACACACAAACCAATTAATGGCTCGCAAGAAATAAAGGCGAAAATTTAAGCCCCAAATGACAAAAAGTTTAAAATAATATTCTCCGTCTAGTTCTAAAATAAAAAAGGGAGGTATGTATCTAAGATTGCCTCCCTATATTTTTTTGATGAAAGATTTTGAATCTTAAATCTTGGATGTTAGATTAATATCCATTTAAATGTAAGTCGTGAACTGTTATTTCCCCCATCTCATCCCTTACTTTCGACTTTAATTCTTCTATTCAAAATTCAAAACTCATAACCCAAAATTTATTTAAGTACACTTTTTTGCAAGCAACCGTCCATTTTTAACCCAAAATACAAATTTTCGTTCAATTTGTTGCCTTCCATAAAACGTATTTAAACATCGGTTAATGGGATCGTATAAATCTAAAAATAAAATATTTTATATCCTTTTTATAGCTCTATGACACAATAACCCTTCCAAGATTGTCTAGGTTAATATGGCCACTATTTTTTTGAGTTCTATATTGACATCTTTTTTAATTTTTGTTTAATATATCTATTAAAACATAGAAGGAGCATAATATGGAAGAAAGAAGGGATATAAAAGTATTGTTAATTGACGATGAACAAACACTTGTAGAATATCTAGCCAAAAGACTTCTTAGAGAAGGATTCACAGTAAAGGCTACATTTTCAGGAGAAGAAGCCATACAAGCTGCTTCAAATGAAAATTTTGATGTAGCAGTAGTTGATTTAAAGATGCCAGGAATAGATGGAGTAGAAACTCAAAAGAAATTAAAAGAAATTCAACCATTTCTTCAATGTATTGTACTCACTGGACATGGATCAATAGATAGTGCACTAGAGAGTGGGAAACACGATGCCTATAAATATCTTTTAAAGCCAATTGACTATGATTTTTTAGTAGAGACCATTAAAGAGGCCTATGAGTTCAAAATGAATATTCAAGGGGAAAAATTTAAACAAGAAGTAGAAGATATATATAAATCAGGCCTTGGAGCAAAAGGAATAAAAAAGGCATTAAAGAAACTAAAAAAAATATATGGGATTGATGAATAAATAAGATTTAAAAATTAACTAAAGATAAGAAAACAAGTGTTAGAAAAAAATATACTGAGAGACATATTAGAGCTTTCTGGTGAGATAATTTTATTAACGGATATGGATTATAATTTTCTTTTAATCAATTATGAATTCGAAAACATAATAGGACTTAGCAAAAAACAGATATTAAAAGCTAAGTTAACAGATTTTATTAAAGAAAAAAAGGACCTTATAGAATTGTCTCAGATACCAAAAACTCTGACATTTATATCTAAGTCAGGGGAAAAATATCCTTTTTACATACAACATGTCACTCGCGACCATTATCTTCCAGACAAAAAAAAGGCCATCTTATGGATAGGGGTCCCCAAGGCATCAACTGAGTTAAAAAAATTTCAAAAAGAACTAATAAGGTTAAACAGAATGGCTGAAGTTGGGCAACTGGCCAGTGGAATAGTCCATGAATTGAGAAACCCTTTAGCAATTATAAATCAAGCATCGGGATGGGGAAAGACCTTAATTAGCGACAACAAAAAAAAGCTTGGTCAAGATGGAGATGAGCTGGAGAGGGTATTTGAAGAAATAGAAAGCCAAACCATAAGATGTAGGGACATAACAGACGAATTACTAAATTTTGTCAGGGAACTGTCTACAGAAAAAAAAGAATTTAGCCCTATTAAACTTATTGAAAGTACTTTGACATTAATCAACGCTGATCTAAAATCTCCCAAAATTATAATTGAAAAAAAATATGAACACAGGGAAAGACTAATTAAATCTGATTTTCGTATAATTCAACAAATTCTCATAAATCTTTTATCCAATGCAATTTATGCCATTAGAGAAAAAAATATAATGGATGGGAAGATAACCATTATCACCCAAGATCAAGGAAATATGTTTAAGATTATTATAAAGGACAATGGCAAGGGTATATCACAAAAAGATCAAGAGAAAATCTTTGACATATTTTTTACCACCAAACCCAGAGGACAGGGTACAGGACTTGGACTGGCCCTTTGTCGAGATATAATTTCAAAACTAGGAGGAGAAATCGGATTTTCTTCTAAATATATGGAAGGGTCGGAATTTTACATCACTTTTCCAATTAATGGATCATAATTTAAGGAGGAGGTTTAAAGGGTAATCTACCCTAAAATTTGCCATGAAAAAAAGAGTTATTTCTTTTATCCTTACCTTTTTATTTATGGGTATATTATGGATAACCCTATCTGGGAAATTTGAACCTCTGCTTCTTTTTCTGGGTTTAGTTTCCGTAATAATAGTAACCCTTATGTCAGGCAACTTGCTCTTCTCAAACCCATCCAATGACTATACTATAACTTTTTTTAGATTCTTAGGATATCTTCCATGGATAATAATTCAAATCATAAAGGCCAATATCCATGTATTAAAGATTGTTTTCTCACCTAATATGATGGAAAAAATTGATCCCCATATAATTGTATTTACCACACGTCTCAAAAAAGATTTTTCCATAGTAACTATGGCCAATTCAATCACCTTAACCCCTGGCACTATTACGGTCACTGCAAATCCAGATGGAAAATTTAGGGTACACGCAATAGATAGGCCATGCGCAGAGGACCTCCCAGGGGAGATGGAGGAGAGAGTGGCAAAGGTCTTTGGAGAATAGGACATGATAGATCTTTTTACTTATATTGGTATTTATATCTGTTTTCTTATGATCTTTTCACTATACAGGGGCATAGCAGGCCCCACTGTATTGGATAGGCTAATAGGTGTAAACGCCATAGGCAGCAAGACAGTAGTTTTTTTGCTTCTTATTGGATTTATCTATAAGAGAATAGACATGTTTGTTGATATAGCCCTTGCCTATGGACTGTTAAATTTTATTGCAGTACTTGCAGCAGCGAGATATTTTCATAAAAAACGAGGACTCTACGAAGAATCTAAGTTTTAATAAATGATATTAAATGAGGGAGGGTTATGCATATTTTAATAAATTCTATAGTGATTGGATTGCTCTTTATAGGACTTATTTTCTTTACAGGGGGAACTCTTGGAATACTCAGGATGCCAGATTTTTATACTAGGCTCCACCCTGCAGGTAAATTAGATACAATGGGACTTATGTCATTTGTGTTTGCATTTTGCATATACAATTTAGAACATCTAACATGGGACAGTCTCATTGTATCTCTAAAAATGCTCTTAATTGTTTTCTTTGTATCACTTTCCAGTCCAACAGCAACCCATGCCATTGTAGACGCTGGAATCAGGGCTGGACTCAAACCATGGACCAAAAAAAACAAGGAGGGCTAATTTGTACTGGATATTAGATCTAATGATCCTGACCCTTGTTATAGTGTGTGCCATTGGGGCCATCACCATTAAAGACTTATTGGGCACAGCAATCTTATTTGGGGCATACAGTTTCATGATGTGTTTATTATGGGCGATTATGGGCGCAGTGGATGTGGCATTCACTGAAGCCTCTGTAGGCGCCGGGGTATCAACAGTATTTTTTGTAGCTGCAATTTTTAGAACCACTAGGAGGACTAGAGATTGAAAAAAGTTGCACTTATTGTAGTCATATTGTGCGGAGCCATATTAATCCATGCCACATCAGAATTTCCTAAGTGGGGAGAAATAAATTCCCCTGCAAGCCTTCACGTATCGCCATATTACATAAAATACTCAGTAGAACAGACAGATGTACCCAATATTGTTACCTCAGTACTTGCTGACTATCGTGGCTTTGACACAATGTTTGAGACCACTGTGATCTTTTGTGCAGGGCTGGCTTGTTTTTTATTGCTCAGGATCTTTAATGATAAAGAAGAAGAAACAGAGAGTATATTTTATAGACACATCCCTTCAGGGATAATTATAGAATTCAAGAATCATGAAGTAGATATAAGGGATGAGGATTTTGAATTAATAGACAGTAAGTTTGTCCCCTATGACCTTATAATAAAAACTGTTTGTAGGATACTTATACCATTTATCCAAATATTTGCCCTATACGTAGTCGCACATGGGGATTTTAGCCCAGGAGGAGGTTTCCAGGGTGGTGTAATCTTGGGGGCTTCTATTATATTACTCGCTATTTCCTTTAATCTAAAGACCGCTATAGAAAAAATCAGTGAAAAAACCTTAGGGGTACTCAGTGCCATTGGAGTATTCATCTACGCTGGTATTGGGTGTTTATGTTTAATACTAAAAGGCCATTTTTTGGACTATGGAAAACTGGCAAAGATCTTACCTATAGATCCAGTTAAGGCCAGGGCCATTGGAATGCTAGGGGTTGAGATAGGGGTAGCTATTACAGTAATGGCAGTGATGATAATCATTTATATAAACATTGCCTCACAAGGGAAACATCAAGAAGGCTTATAGGACATATTTAAAATGGAACTTCTCATAAAAGAGATTATAGGAAAATATAATTATTGGCTCTATATCATACTCATGATGATTGGGTTATATGCAATAATTGCCAAAAATAATCTCATAAAAAAATTGGTGGGCATGAATATCTTTCAAACTGCAATTATATTATTTTATATTTCCATAGGTTATAAAAAAGGAGGGACCCTCCCCATCATTGAAATACCTCATGGACATCATACGATTTCGCCAGAATCAATTGATATATCAAAATATATAAATCCCTTACCCCATGTATTAATGCTAACTGCTATTGTAGTCTCTGTGGCAACCTTTGGTGTAGCCTTGGCAATTGCACTGAAAATATATAAAGAATATAATACACTTGAAGAAGATGAAATAAGAATGAGGCTGAGGGGGAAATGATAGATAATCACGTGTTTCCAATCTTAATTGTAATAACACCCTTGGTGTGTGCTTTTTTTGTAATGGGCCTATATTGGGTAGATAAAAGACTGTGTCTACCTTTAACTATTCTTGCAATTTCTATATCTTTTATTTCTTCTATAATAACTCTATATTCTGTCTTAACAAGTGGAACAATTCAGTATAAACTTGGAGGATGGCCTCCACCAATAGGAATAGAATACAGGATAGATCTTTTAAATGGAGTAATCCTTGTTATTATAAGCTTTATCTCTCTTTTTAATCTATTTACAAGTTTCAATCAGGTAAGTCATGACTTCCCCGAAAAAAAAGGAACGTTTTATAGTCTATATCTATTATTTACAACAGGACTTTTAGGAGTAGTAATTACAGGTGATCTATTTAATTTATATGTACTTCTTGAGATTACATCACTCTCTGCCTATGCACAGATTGCATTAGGAGACAAGAAAAGGGCTCCATTTGCCAGTTTAAATTATATATTTATTGGAGTAATAGGTGCTAGTTTCTACTTACTTGGGGTTGGATATATTTATATGATGACAGGCTCCTTAAATATGGGTGATGTAGCCCATTTAATACATAACCTACACCATTCTCAGGCGATATTTGTAGCATTTATATTTTGTATTGTTGGAGTATGGATAAAAATGGCATTATTTCCTTTACACATATGGCTCCCAAATGCATACACCTATGCTCCTACTGCCAGTGGCAGGATAATAGCCCCCTTAATGACCAAAGTAATGGTATATGTGATGATCAGACTTATGTATTCAGTGTTTGGTATAGACTATTTGTTCAATACATTGCACATCTCCCAATCTATAATATATCTTTCATCTGCTGCTGTACTCTTTGGTGGGATCATGGCCCTAAGCCAGGACAATCTAAAAAAAATGTTCACATACATAATTATATCAGAAATTGGATATATGGTTGGAGGGGCCTGGCTTGGGAATAAAACAGGACTTACAGGGGCTATACTCCACATTATAAATGATGTGTTTATGACATTTGCCTTATTTTTAAGTGCTGGCAATTTTGCATGGAGAATAAAAGATCTATCAATTCACAACCTAGAAGATATATTTCAGAAAATGCCTTGGACTAGTACTGGCTTTGTAGTTGTAGCACTCTCCATAATTGGAATACCCCCAACATGTGGATTCTTTAGTAAATGGTATTTGATCTTAGGAGCTATTGAGGCAAAACAATATTTATTCATAATTGCACTTATATTGAGCAGTCTGTTGAATATCATCCTATTTTTTAGGGTGTTTGAAAAGTCCCTATTCTCATCCAAACCACATGTAATGGAATCAAAGGAAACAAGGTCCTATAACTTAATAGAAGAGGCACCTGCAAATATGACAATTGGTCTTCTTGTTATAGGGGCCATACTTATTCTAATTGGTCTATATTCTGGGAAGATTGTCAGTAATCTAATCCTGCCTTTTATACCCAAGGGGCTATAGTATGGAAGTAGTTCATTCAATAAGACCTATTGCAGCCATTCTGGTTTCAGTCTCAATAATACCCATCCTAATATCCTGTGGAAAAGACAGGCCAAATTTTAGAGAGGCATGGACCTTTGTAGCTGGAGTACTAAAATTCTTGATCATTGTGTCCATGGTCCCTGGGGTAATGCACGGGGTTTTATATACATTTAATATTGTCCACCTTGGACCAGGGTTGGACATAGGATTTAAGGTAGATGGACTGGGTCTCACCTTTGCCCTTGTAGCATCTTTCCTATGGATAGTCACCTCCCTATATTCCATTGGTTATATGAGGGGATTAGACGAACACAGTCAAACTAGATTTTACAGTTTTTTTGCATCTTCCCTATGTTCAACAATAGGAGTGGCCTTTGCAGCCAATCTCATTACCTTGTATTTATTCTATGAACTCCTATCCCTATCCACATATCCCTTGGTTGTACATCACCAAGACCCTGAAGCAAAGATCTCAGGGAGAAAATATCTTATCTATATACTTACTACCTCAATAGGACTGGTCCTTCCTGCAATGATTATCTGTTATCACTTAGGACATACATTGGATTTTCGACCAGGTGGCATTTTAATGGGAACAGGCGGAAAGACCATATTAACTATCCTATTTTTTATGTTTTTATTTGGATTTGCAAAATCTGCAATTATGCCCTTACATTCATGGCTCCCCGCGGCCATGGTTGCACCTACCCCAGTAAGCGCCTTGCTCCATGCAGTTGCAGTGGTAAAGGTAGGGGTGTTTAGCATAATCAGGATATTCACAGGTATCTATGGCATATCATTATTAAAATCCCTTCACTTAGGGACTGCTGCTGCTTATATAAGTGCATTTACTATACTAGTGGGTTCATTGATCGCTATGTCTCAAGATGAATTAAAGAGAAGACTGGCATTTTCCACAATCAGTCAGCTTTCATACATCATCCTAGGAATATCCCTTTTAACTCCAAAGGGTATGATTGGGGGAATCATACACATAGTAATGCATGCATTTGGAAAAATAACCCTATTTTTTGGAGCTGGTGCTATTTTTGTTGCCACTGGTCAAAAATATATTAGCAAGATGAAAGGGTTAGGAAAAAAGATGCCTATTACCTTTCTCGCCTTTTTTATTGGGAGTTTGAGCGTTATAGGACTTCCTCCCACAGGGGGATTTTACAGTAAATGGTATTTAGTCCTTGGTTGTATTGATGCACATAAAATTTCCCTGCTTATTATATTACTTATTTCATCTTTTTTAAATGCATTATATTTTCTACCTATTGTATTTAAAGGTTTTTTTTCCAAAGAAGACGATGATGTAGATGTTTCTAAATATAAAGAGGCCCCTTTATGTTGTATAATTCCAATGATCATAACTGCAACTATATCTGTATTACTATTTTTCTATCAAGGAATTTTTTATAAACTGATTTCCATAGGACTTAAATTATAATTCTCCTTAAGGAGAGGGCTATGAAAAAAGATTTTTTAGAAAGACCAGAAACAATAAAACTATTGTGGAGGCTTTTATACATCTTATGTGCACTTACTTTGATACCAGAGATATTTATTAAAAGACATGGACATTTTGGATTTGATGGGTTCTTTGGATTTTATGCCTTGCTTGGCTTTTTGTCCTGTGTTGTACTTATCTTAATTTCAAAACTAGGTGGCATATTTTTAAAAAAAGATCCCCATTATTATGACAAAAAATAATACGTTACATTTAGGATAAGGCCATGAATTATATACCACCAGCATGGATTTTATTTTTTGGGGCATTAATTAGTCCAATCTTCCTACCAGGTGCAAGGAAGTGGATATTGATCCTTACACCTGCCCTTGCCTTTTTGTACATCCTAAATTTACAACCAGGTACATATTTAATTGTGCACTTCTTTGGTTTTAAATTGACCCAGATTAGGGTGGACAAATTGTCAAAGATATTTGGATATATATTTACAATTTATGGCTTTGCTACAGGCATATATAGCTTTTATCTAAAAGACCTGAAACAACAGATATCCTCATTGATTTATATGGGGGGTGCACTTGGGGTGGTATTTGCCGGGGACATAATCACCTTATATTTTTATTGGGAACTCATGGCTATTGCCTCTGTAATACTTATTTTGGCTAGAGAAAGC
Source organism: Desulfohalobiaceae bacterium (assembly GCA_027013815.1). Taxonomy (GTDB): domain Bacteria; phylum Desulfobacterota; class Desulfovibrionia; order Desulfovibrionales; family Desulfothermaceae; genus Desulfothermus. The sequence goes on from JALWFY010000114.1 coordinate 25,692, forward strand.
AAAAATGCAGTTAATGCTGGATATAGATATATATTGGTACACATAGCTGGAGGACTATGTTTACTTGCTGGTATAGTTCTCTATATAAACCACACCCATTCTATATCATTTGTACACTTTACACACCAAAACCTTGCCACTTATTTGATCTTGATTGGGGTATTGGTAAATGCAGCAGCACCACCGCTGGGTGCATGGCTTCCCGACGCATATCCAGAAGCCACTGTTACAGGGAGCGTAGTGCTCAGTGCATATACAACAAAGACCGCAGTGTACACCCTACTTCGAGGATTCCCTGGGTGGGAGATCCTAATCTTTATTGGATGTCTTATGAGCATATATGGTATTTTCTATGCATTACTTGAAAATGACATGCGCCGCATACTTGCTTATTCCATTATAAACCAGGTGGGTTTCATGATAACAGGTGCAGGTATTGGTACTGCAATGGCCATTGACGGTGCAGCCGCCCATGCCTTTGCCCATATTATATACAAAGGGCTCTTATTCATGTCTGCTGGATCGGTTTTATACATGACCGGGAAGAGTAAATGCACAGAGCTCGGAGGACTGTATAAAACCATGCCTTATACCCTACTCTTTGGATGTATTGGGGCCCTGTCCATATCTGCATTTCCATTGACCAGTGGATTTACTACTAAATCTATGATCATTGAAAGCTCTGTTCATCAACACCTTATATGGGCATGGCTCACATTGGAAATTGCATCAGCAGGTGTATTTTTACATGCAGGGATAAAATTTCCATATTTTGTATTCTTTGCAAAGGATAAAGGACTTAGACCAGGTGAAACAAATAAATCTATGTTAATTGCCATGGGATTTTTGTCTTTTTTATGTATATTTTTGGGAGTATATCCACAGGTTATTTATAAAATACTTCCCTATCCAGTTGCGGGATACACTGCATATACACCATCTCATGTTATCACTCAAATGCAGCTTTTAATGTTTTCTGCCCTAGTATTTTTCCTGTTACTGCCACTATTAAAAAGGACAGATACCATCTCCTTAGATACAGACTGGTTTTATAGAAAAGGAGGAAAATATGCTTACATCTTCTTTGATAAAACTCTAAATACAATAAACTACTATGTAGACAAATTTATAATATCCATTGTAAAGCTAATTTGTAGCCTATTTTCAGATTTTATAGCAAATATAGCCTTATTTATATTTGTAAATATATGGATTATGCGAGGGTTAAGTGGCAAAAGGCTTGAGATCAAAAAACAAACCCTTTATTATGATATAAAACAGGACCTTATGCCCATTGGTATCGGGGCTGCCATATCTGGCATATTTTTGGTATTAATCTTTATCCTGGGAATGAAAATATGGTAGGTACACACGAATTATCACAATTTGATATATTTAAACAATTTACTGATCAGGAAATCTCACAGATGGCATCCTTTGGTCAACTCCACATCTTTAGTGAAGGAAAGAAGATATTTGTACAAAACTCGTTTTTAAAAAATTTATACCTTATGGTAAGTGGAGAAATATCCCTTACCTTTGATATAAACCCAGATATAACCTTTATAATAACAAATCTAAGGCCAGGCATTTTTTTTGGAACATCTTCTCTAGTTGGGTCCAAGACACCTCACAATGCATATTGCTCTCAGCCCTCAGAGGTGATTGTATTTCCCATACAAGGACTAATGGAGATATTTGATAAAGACAAAAGACTAGGTTATAAATTTTACTATGAAATGCTAAAATTCTGCCATAAAGTAACCCAAAGCAGGACATGGGATATCTTAAAGACCATATACAAAAAAATATAATCTAATCTTGCCAATTATCCTACCATATTTTCTTGTCATTCTCCTTGACATGGGGAAAGATAGAGATATAAAGAATTGCTTTACTTCAAAGATAATTGGAGTTTTCGTCCAAAAATCTATATTGTCCATATGTCCTAAGCAATAAAGGTATGAGAAATAGTTGAAAAATGTTATGTAGATTTATGATATTTATAAATAAAAATATCCCATAAATATAAAAACCAAGAATGTTAGTTAAGCTAAAATCAATATTCAATAGTGATGACAAGAAAAGACTTCTTTCCAATTTTTTGTCCTTAAGCATTCTACAAGGTACAAACTATATTCTACCCTTGATTACTCTTCCCTATTTAGTCAGGGTTTTGGGTCCCTCCAAATATGGTCTAATAGCCTTTGCTCAAGCATTTATTGCCTATTTCTATATCCTTACTGACTATGGTTTCAACTTGTCGGCTACAAGGGAAATATCCATTTATCGGAACAATAAGAGAAAAGTATCTGAAATTTTTAGCTCTGTAATGATAATAAAACTTGGACTATCAATCATCTCTTTTATAATTATCACTGTTATTATCTTTTCCTTTGATAAGTTTAAAAAGGATTGGTTTATCTATTATTTTTCTTTTGGCATAGTGATTGGACAAGTTTTATTCCCTGTGTGGTTTTTTCAGGGAATGGAAAGGATGAAGTATATTACCTTGTTAAATATCACGGCTAAACTTATTTTTACAATTTCTATTTTTATATTTATAAAAAGGATGTCGGATTATATATATGTCCCATTGCTTAATTCTCTCGGTTATTTAACAGCCGGTATTTTGGCAGTTTGGATAATTTTAAAAAATTTTAAACTAAAGGTTGTTGTGCCAAATCTGAATAATATCAAACATCAACTTCGGGCAGGATGGCATATATTTATTTCTACAGTTGGGATAAATATGTATAAAAGTAATAGTATTTTCATATTAGGTATTTTCGCAAATAACGTGATTGTTGGCTACTTTTCTGTAGCCAAAAAGATTATGGATATAATAAACTCTTTAGCTGGTGTAATATCTCAATCCATCTATCCATATACAATGAGAAGAATTTCTCAATATTCAATAACACCATTTCTTAAAAAAATTGGTTTTGGAATAGCACTATATACTTTCTTCATAGGACTAGTTCTTTTCTTTTTTGCTAATATCATAACAAAGCTAATAGCTGGAAATAATTTCTACCCAATGGTAGTTAGTATTAAGATGCTTGCATTTGTACCACTTGTTATAGGTATAAATGTCCCAGCAGTACATATGCTGTTGGGAAAGAAAAAAGATAAGTTGTTTACCAAGGCCGTTTTCTTAGGAGCTATATTAGATTTAATCCTGAATTTTCTATTAGTTCCCCATTATTCATACATAGGATCTTGTATTTCCATAATTATAACCGAAGCTTTTGTAACGATCATGCTTTATTGGTACTGTACTCTTTGATAAATAGGAGATAAAGAATGAAATGTAGGCTATGTGGTTGTGAGAATAAGTTTGAATCCTTAATGGTGAAAGATTTAGAAATGGGCACTAGGGATAAATTCGAATATTACTTTTGTGAAGCGTGTGGGACTTTACAAATTAAAGATATACCCAAAAATCTAAAGAAATACTATCCATCTAATTATTACAGCTTTGTATCTCCTAAAAAAACATCTTGGTTAAGAAAATTCTTTAGGATAACAAGAGATCTGTATGGTATAAAAGGAACCAAAACCAATTTTATAGGATTTATCTTATCTTTATTTTTCCCACCAGATAGTCCAATAGTCAGTCTAAGAAAGATTAAAAATTCCTTAAGCCACGACTCTAATATATTGGACATTGGTTGTGGCGAAGGTATGTTTCTAGATAGACTGTCGACCTTGGGTTTTAAAAATTTAGAAGGTATAGACCCATTGATAAAAAAGACCAAAACCTTAAACAGCGGTGTAAAGTTACATAAAATGACCCTATTCGATTTAAAGATAGAAAACTTCTACGATTTAGTTATGTTTCATCACTCTTTTGAGCATTTTATTGAAGACCCATTCGTTATATTAAAAAAAGTTAATAAAATTCTAAAGCAAGGTGGTTATTGCATTATTCGTATACCTACCACATCATCTTATGCTTGGGATTATTATAGGGAATCATGGGTAGGTATTCAGGCCCCAAGACATATAATGGTTTACTCTATTCGTGGATTTGAATTTCTATCAAAGAATAGTGGATTTATTATTGACTCTATTTCCTTCGATTCAACCTACTTTAGCTTTGTTGCTAGTGAACAGTACAAAAGAGATATAGCCTTAAATGAAGATAATTCATATTTTGTTAATCCGAACAAATCCATATTTACGAAAAAAGAAATAAAACAATACAAACAAATGGCTCTAGATTTGAATAGAAAATGTAGGGGAGACTGGATCTGTGTAGTCTTAAAAAAACAATATGATACATTTTGCCATGTTGGATATAAGTCAAGAAATGGATACTAATCTTTATAAATCAGTAGCCCTGTGCACCTATAACGGAGAAAAATATCTAAGACAACAGTTAGAAAGTTTGGTTTGTCAAACCAAATTGCCAAATGAACTTGTAGTATGTGACGATGGTTCAACAGATGGGACAGTAGGAATTTTAGAGGAATTTAAGAAAAAGTCCCCTTTTGAACTGAGGATTTATGTGAATAATAAAAATCTTGGTCCTAGTAAAAATTTTGAGAAGGCAATTAGGTTGTGTAAAGGGGATATAATTTTCTTATGCGATCAAGACGATATTTGGCTACCATATAAACTTGAAAAAATAGAAAATATTTTTAAAGTTAGATCCGATATTGGCTATATCTTTTCCGATGCATTAGTAGTTAATGAAAATATGGTCTCCAAAGGCTATACTATGTGGAACAGGCTAAATTTTACTAAAAAAGAAATAGAAAAATTTAACAAAGGCCTTCAACTTCCTATTTTATTAAAGCATAATGTGGTTACAGGAGCGACCTTGGCTATAAAAAAAGACGTTGTGAAACATTTTTTACCCATCCCAAGAATTTGGATCCATGATGCATGGATAGCCCTTTCTTTGAGTTGTACAGACATAAGAGGCTATGCCCTTCAGGATAACTTAATAAAATACAGGCAACACCCTAGACAGGTGATAGGAGGAGAAAAGATCAGTCTTTTTAAAAAAATAAAACAGTTATCTATTCAAAACCTAAAAGACATAGAGGATGGCTATTTAAAATTTTCAAAAACTGAAGAGCTATACGGACTATCGAAGAAGTGTAAAAACAATAACAGAAAATTTCTTATTGAAAAAATTGAGCACCTAAATATGAGAATGGTCTCATACCATTCAAAACCAATTAAGGCTTCTTTAATTATTTTAAGGGAATTTTTAATGGGTAGGTATAATAGATATTCTAATGGCGCACATAGTGCAATAAAAGACCTAATATTGGTTTTATTAAAGTAGATATGATTTTTTTTATTTCTATAGTAATCGTTAATTGGAATTCAGGGAGTCAATTATATAATTGTATCAATTCTATTGATAATACAAAAAAAGATAATCTAAAGCTAGAAATAATTATAGTTGACAATGGATCCTGTGATAATTCCTTGGATAAAATCTGCAAGTCAAATTTTAAAGAAAAATTAAATATTAAAATTATAAAAAATAATAAAAACTTGGGATTTGCAAAGGCTTGTAATATTGGGGCACAACAAGCAAAAGGGGACTATCTCTTGTTCTTGAATCCTGATGTCGTGCTTTTTGATGACACTTTTGTCAACCTATTTAATTTCATCAAAAACCATGCCTTTAAAAATGTGGGAGTCTACGGGGTCCAGCTTCTTAATGAAAAGGGTGAGATACAAAGGACTTGTTCTAGGTTCCCGAGCACTTGGAACCTTATTATTACTTCGTTGGGTCTAAATAAAATAAATCATAACTTATTTAAATCAATACTTTTGGAAGAATGGGACCATTTAGAAACCAAAGAGGTAACTCATGTTATGGGAGCCTTTTATCTGATAAAAAGGAAAATTTTTAACAGATTAATGGGATTTGATGAGAGATTTTTTGTTTATTATGAGGACCTTGATTTATCAAAAAGGATCTTTGACGTTGGATATAGATCTCTTTACGTTACAGAAGCAAGGGCATATCACAAGGGCGGTGGGGTTTCAGAACAAGTCAAAGACAAAAGATTATATTATAGTTTAAAGAGCATAATTTTATATTCTTTTAAACACTTGGGCATTCTAGGCGGAATCGTGGTATTACTTATGACCTACCTCATAGAACCTATTACAAGAACAGTTTATCTTTTGGGAAAAAAGGATTTCAAAGGTATTGTAGAAACATCCAAGGGTTTCTGGCTACTGTATAAGGACACCCATAAAACCTTAAAAACAATCTTGGAAAATAAGAGTCCTTTTTTGGACAAAATATGAATATTAGGCGCCAGATCAAGATATAGAAAACTACAATATTTGCCACTCCCTACAGATTTCAGCCACACTCTTTTCTCCCTTAATCCCCATAAGTACAATGGCCAATTCCTCATCAGCATTCCATTTTTTTCTTTTCATAGGTAATCCTCCCAAATGATTTCTAAAAGTTAGAATTTACAATCCTCATAACTCGTTCCCAAGTTCTAACTCTACCTTCCTTTCGTGTCCAATCCATTTGGGAGCAGTATAAATACCTAACACAAGTGGCGTGGGCAAGATAGGTCGTTTTTTATCCTGATGGAAGAGAATAACTGTAATATTTTTTATAAAAAATTTAGAAAATAAGAGGACTTTATTAGTTTAAAAAATTATCAAATAGCTGAAAGATATTTTTATTTACAAAGTTGTAAAACCTATCAAAAATATAAAAAATCTTGAAAGAGATTATTTTTTTGGGTATCTCCTGTTTCAAGGATACCAAATAAAAAAATCTAGTTAAAAGAATGAAGATACTTTTTTTAACAAAGTACGAATATCTCGGTGCAAATTCGCGGTATAGAACATTACAATATTTGCCATATGTTAGAGAGGCAGGTTTTAAATTTGATATAGAGCCTTTATTTAATGATAAATACCTTAAATACCGATACTCACATGGAAGTCCAAAAATTCTTACAACACTAGGTAGATTATTAAAAAGGATGAAAACAGTCTTGGTTGACAGTTATAAATATGATTTGCTTGTGATTGAATATGAACTCATCCCATATTTCCCTGCCTTTTTAGAACGTTATTTAAAACTCATCAAAAAAAATTATGTTGTAGATTATGATGATGCCATTTGGCATAATTATGATAGCCATAAAAAATGGTGGATTAGAAAACTCTTAGGGAACAAAATAAAACATGTTATAAAAAATGCGCAAATTGTGATAGGAGGAAGTGCATATATAATAGATTATGCTCAAAAATCTGGAGCTAAAAAACTTGTAAAAATTCCAACATCTATAGATCTAAAGAAATACAAATGCGAATGCAGTGAAAAAAAAGACAAATTCATTATAGGCTGGATAGGTTCTCCTGCTACAAGCAAATATGTATTAGAGGTGAATAATATTTTAAAAAATTTTACAGACAAACATAATTCCGTGGTCCATTTAATAGGATTCGATAGAAAATTAGAAAATAAACTTTTATTCAAGTTTAAAATAATCGATTGGAGTGAAGATACAGAAATTAAAGAGATTTGTAAGTTTGATGTTGGAATAATGCCATTAGCAAATGGCCCCTTTGAAAAAGGGAAGTGTGGTTTTAAACTTATTCAGTATATGGGATGCAAAAAGCCGGTCATTGCAAGCGCTGTAGGCGAAAATAATTTAATAGTGGAACATGGAACAAATGGATATTTGGTTAAAAACTTCCAAGAATGGTATAATTACTTAAAAATATTATATAATAACAAGGAAGTTAGAAAAAAAATGGGTGAAAAAGGATTTGAAAAGATTCAAAAAGAATACTCACTCAAAGTAACAAAAGAAAAATATTTAAATGTGTTACGAAGATTAATTATGTAACAAAAAGCTAAGTGATTTTTCAAAAACTGTATCTTTGATTAACAAGGACAAGAAAATAAAGACATCCATGATAAGTATGGAGGGGGAATAGAGTGTAAGATTATTTATGTAAATCCCCATTTTTAATATAAAGCAAAATTTACCGGGATGTTAATTTTACTCTCAGAATATATAAAAGTTCTTGTATAGATTTTGAACCAGTTTGACCTATCCCCCATTTTTTGGATATACCCTCAGCCGGATATACTATAAGTAGTTTATAGAGGGAATGGAGGTCTTAGTGTTAAGAGATAAGTTTAAGTGTCAATCAGGTTTTAGATTATAGAAACAAAAAGGAAAGAGTATGAAAATAACAGAATTCAGGGGAGATGAATTTATAAATAGGGAAAAGGAGATAGAATTTTTAAAAGATTGGATAAACAATATTCCAAAAGAGATCCTCTGGATATATGGTCCAAAGTCTACTGGCAAGACAACCCTTATTGAGTATGTAATAGAAAAAGAACTAACATCTAATTTAAAGATATTTGATAGATACTGGATAAAATATATAAATTTTAGAGGGTTAATGGTAGGAAGTTACGAGAGTTTTATAAATAGTTTTTTTGAAGAGGCTGAAGATAAGGATGATTTTAGTGGTGAAATCAGTGCTGGATTTAATATTGGAGTGATAAAATTAGAGGCCAAGACATTAGAGAGGATTAAAGATAAGAAAAAGAATTTATTCAATGAATTAATAGAGAAACTTAAAAAAATCAATAAGACAAAGGTAATAGTAATAGATGAAATACAGACATTAGAAGATATTTATTATAATGGAGAAAAAGAGTTATTAAAAGAATTTTTAAACTTTTGTGTAAGTCTGACAAAAGAGACACATTTATCTCATGTAATAATTCTCAGTTCAAATACCATCTTCATAGACAGAATCTATAATGATGCAAAGTTAAAAGTAACAAGTGAATTTAAAAAGATTGATCACCTAGATAAAGATACAATTTTTGAATATCTAGACTATAAAATGC
>JALWFY010000115.1 GCA_027013815.1 Desulfohalobiaceae bacterium
TTAATATGTATGATGCATACCAAAAGATATTCCAAAGAATTGGTCTTAATTTTAGGGCAGTTGAGGCAGATACAGGACAAATAGGAGGGAGCTTCTCCCATGAATTCATGGTCTTAGCCGACACAGGGGAAGACACTATTGTGGTCTGTGATTCTTGCAATTTTGCCTCAAACCTTGAAAAGGCCCAGGTTGTATCAGATCCTGCAGCAGTCCCAGATACATGTCCTGATTATGAATTGGTCTCCACCCCTAACAAACACACAGTAGATGAGGTAGCTGAATTCTTAAATATTGAAAAATACAAAATTGTCAAGACATTACTATATGAAATTGAAGGCAATATTGTTGCTTTTCTCATTCCAGGACATAGAGAATTAAATGAAACCAAAGTAATGTCAAAATTAAAGGTCCCAGAGATTTCCCTTGCAAGTTTTGACAAGGTTAGAGAGGCATCTGGGTGTGAAGTTGGTTTCTCTGGTCCAATTGGTTTAAAGGTCCACAGAATTTATGCAGATAATACCTTAAAAGGGAAAAAGGACCTTGTCTGTGGTGCCAATAAAACTGATTATCATATTAAGCATCTCGACTTAGACAGGGACGTTCAGGTCTATGAATATATGGATATAGTAAACATATTAGACACAGACCCCTGTCCAAAATGTGGTGGGAGTTTGAATTTTTTAAAAGGCATAGAGGTAGGCCATGTATTTAAGTTAGGTACAAAATATTCTAAGGCAATGAATGCGCGCTATTTAGATGAAAATGGAAAAGAAAAATTTATGGTTATGGGGTGTTATGGTATAGGAGTTAGCAGGATAATTGCTGCTGCTATTGAACAAAACAATGACGAGCATGGAATTATATTCCCACCTTCTATAGCCCCTTTTGAAGTTATCATATTACAATTAGATATTAGGGATAGAGATGTTTGGGCAAAGAGTGAAGAAATTTACAGTTATTTAGTCAAAAATAATATAGACGTGCTTTGGGATGAAAGAGATCTAAGGCCTGGATTTAAATTCAAAGATGCTGACCTTATAGGATTTCCCATTCAGATAATAATTGGTAAAAAAGGTCTAAAAAATGGACATATTGAAATAAAAAATAGAAAGACATCTAAAAAAAGTCTTGTTGGTATCAATAAGTTCAATGAGGAATTTTTAAAGATCAGGAAGGATATATGGAAGGATTGGGGCCTTCACCTTTAAGGTCTTTTAGGAACATAGAAAAAAATATATATTCTGTATCCCAACTTACTTGGCTGTTAAAGCAGGAGGTAGAGAGCCAGTTTCCATTGGTCTGGGTAAGGGGACAGATAAGTAATCTTTCTCGTCCTACATCTGGACACATATATTTTTCCTTAAAGGACGATGATTCTCAACTCCCTGTTGTGTGGTTTAAGTCTAATCAGTTCACTGCCCAACATGGCTTATTAGACAACCTCTACAATGGACAAGAGGTAATTTGTGCGGGCAAGGTCTCCCTCTTTACACAGCGTGGAATATATCAGTTAATAGCCGAATATGTTGAGGACTTTGGAGTTGGTAGATTATATATTGAGTTTGAGAGATTAAAGAAAAAACTAAATGAGCTTGGATTTTTTGATGCACAAAACAAGATACCAGTCCCTAGAAATCCAAAAAAAGTTGCAATAATCACTGCTATAACTGGAGCTGCTATTAGGGATTTTTTTAAGATTGTAAGGGAAAAGGGTATTCCAACAAGGATCAGGGTGTATCCTTCTAGTGTTCAGGGCAATGAGGCCAAGACAGATATTATACAGATGATTGAAATAGCTAACATTCAAAAATGGGCCGATGTAATTGTTATAATTAGGGGCGGTGGATCAATAGAGGACCTGTCAGTATTTAATACTGAAGAAATCGCAAGGGCAATATTTAAATCAAAGATACCAGTTGTCACTGGTATTGGTCATGAAATAGATGTTACCATAGCTGATATGGTGGCAGATTTGAGGCTTGCAACACCAACTCATGTAGCAGAATATCTATTTGACCATAAAAGGGATTATGAACAGATTATAGACCAATTATCTATACACCTCAAAAAAAATATCCTCCAACATATCAAATCAAGACAAACTGTCCTTACAGGGCTTTTTGAAAAATTGCGCACTGTGTCTGTATATCAGAGGATTAAAAGACTTAAAAGTAGCCTTGATAATCTGACAACCCTTTTAATAGATAGAATTTTCCGAAAAATTGAGTCCCTTACAATTCCATTAAAGGTCATTTTTTTAAATTTTGTCATGGCTTCAGATAAAAATATAATAAAAAAAGCTGAGCATGAATTAAATTCCCTAACAACTAATCTTATAAAAACCATGGATAATGAAATTAAAAATAAGCTCCATTTAATTGAACTACTTGAAAATAGGCTACGAAACCTTGATCCCAATCTCCCTCTAAAAAAAGGATATAGCGTAGTGCTTTTAAATAAAGAAGAAGTTACCGATAGTGCCAAGTTATCGGTAGGTGACACAGTAAATATTTTATTTTACAGGGGTAGAGCAGATGCCAAGATCCAAAAAAAATACAAAAAAAGAACAGGTTGATTTTGATACATCGATTAATAGACTAAAGGATATAGTTAAGATGTTAGAGGATGAAAATATATCCATTGAACAGGGACTCACTTTATTCAAAGAAGGATGTGATATTATTAAAAAACTAAAAAAATATCTACAAGAGGCAAAACAAACTGTTGAGATTTACTCAGCAGACATCATAAAAGAACTAGACATAGAAGAGTTTTGATATGGAAAAAGAATTAAAATCTAAGTTATCTTATTATAAAAATATAATCGATGATTTTCTAAAACAATATGTGGATAAATTAGAGCAGGTCCCAAACACCCTACGACAATCCATGGCCTATAGCCTGTTGGCTGGAGGTAAGAGGATTAGACCGATATTTTGTATATGTTGGGCACAGGTCTTTGGAAAGGAAATCTCAGATGTCCTGCCCTTTGCTTGTGGCATTGAATTAATACATACCTATTCTTTAATACATGATGACCTTCCAGCTATGGATGACGATGAGCTAAGACGTGGTAGACCCTCTAATCACAAGGTATTTGGTGAGGCAGTTGCTATCTTAGCTGGTGATGGGCTCTTAACAGACAGTTTTTACTTAATGTTAAAGACAATGGTTCCACATGATAGATTGATCTATGCACTTCAAGAAATTTCAGATGCAGCTGGTCCAAGGGGAATGGTAGGAGGTCAGGTCTTAGATATGGAACTCACTGGTAAGCTAGGGTGTGACCTTAAATCCTTGAGACATATGCATGCACTCAAGACCGGTGCAATGATCAAGGCATCGTGTTCTTGTGGTAGCATTCTTGGAGGGGCAAAGGA
>JALWFY010000116.1 GCA_027013815.1 Desulfohalobiaceae bacterium
GTTGAAGGTTTTTTAACTGTCTCAAGGCCTCGCCTATTTGTTGGGTAGTTAAAGGACCTTCTCTATTATAATCCCTATACCTCCTCTCCATGGCAACTTTTATAGCAGAACTATTCCTAGATACACCACCTACCCGCATGCCCCCAGGATGATAACCAGAATGTCCCACTGGGGATGTTCCACCTGTACCTATCCAACGATTCCCTCCATGGTGCTCCTCTGTTTGTTCCTTTAATCTATCTAAAAAATACTTCTCAACTTCCTCAGGGGTCATTTTAACAATCTCATCTTCTGGTATCCCAAGGGCATCTGCCAAGAATTTGGGTTCCTTTAGCCACTCCCTTAAAAGCATCTTTATAGTATCTGATAGCCTAATCTCATCTTCCCTTGTAAACTCCTTCCCCTCAAAATAGTGGGCAAATATCCTGTCATATAGATCAAAATACCTCTCAGACTTGATCAATATGGTCCTGGCTGCTGTATAAAAATCAAACAAAGAGTTTATAATTCCAAGACCTAGGGCCCTTTGTAATCTCAAAAAAGCAGTAGGACTAATAGGGATACCATTTTCCCTGAGCAAATAAAAGAAATCCACAAACATATCCTACGCCCTTATCTTGGTCATGGAATTCTTTGCAACCTCTAAATCACGACTCTTTTTAAAGAGCACTCCAAGGTAGGGGACCTCCCTCTTCAAAGTGGATGGATTAAAGTCTGGATCTGTTTGAATGGCCCTTATCCAATTTATAAGTTCCCTTGTGGCAGGCTTTTTTTCAATGGAGGGCAACTGCCTCATTTTATAAAAACACTTTATGCAATTTTCCATCAATTTGTCTGAAAGGTCTGGAAAATGTACCCTTATTATCCTTCTCATCATTTCAGGAGAAGGAAATGCAATGTGGTGGAAATTACACCTTCCCAAAAAAGGCTCAGATAGGTCTTTTTTTGCATTTGAGGTGATTATTATAACAGGTCTGTGTTTTGCCTGTATCTTTTTGTCTATTTCAATTATATCAAACTCCATTTGATCCAATACATCTAACATATCGTCTTGAAAATCTGAATCAGCCTTGTCTATTTCATCTATTAATAATACTACCCTTACATCACTCACAAAGGCCTGTCCTATTTTTCCCATTTTAATGTATTCTTCAATATTACTGACGTCTCTTTTTGAATCTCCAAACCTACTGTCATTTAGCCTTGTCAGTGTATCATATTGATAAAGGGCATCTATTAATTTCATGGATGATTTGACATTTAATACTATTAAAGGCATTGAAAGGGCCTCTGCTATTGCATGGGCGAGCATGGTCTTCCCTGTGCCAGGTTCACCTTTTAAAAGAAGGGGCATCTCAAGGGCCATAGAAATCCTCACTATCTTTGCAAGCTCTTCATCTAGGACATAACGAGAGCCCTTCTCCAACCTATCTTGCAGGTAATCTTCAGAAAACATATCTCCTCCTCAGGGCATTTATCTATTTGATTAAGTAATTTCAGGCACTTAAAACATGAAAAACAGCAAAATTTTACCCTGTTAGATAAAATGTAGTGTCCATAAGGGGGGATAAAGCCCTCCTTCAGCCTTCTAACAGGATACTGTTCAGTTAAGCTTTTACTCCCAAAAACGTGAAAAAAATTTACGTTTTTTATGGAAGTTAATTCATTGTATATATTAGGCTAAGGGCAAAGGGCTAATAACAAAAGGGCTTAGAACCTTTTCTTTATCATCTCTTGTTCTTTTAGCCCTTTACCTTTACCCTTTAGCTTTTTATCACCTTCCATACCAACATGCAGTTTTAGAACTTTAGTTTGTTAAAATATGCCTTTAGAAAATCAAAATGCCCTATTGGGCCTTTTGTATGGGTTCATCTTTTTTTAACTTACATGCAAGTGGCATCACATCCTCAGTTTTTATAAAGATATCCTTTGGTTTTATATCTTTTAAGGCCAAGGGTAAGACCTCATCCATATGCTCAACTTCTATTATTTTTAGGTCTTTTAGAATTGTACCTGGGACCTCTTTTAAATCCTTGTCATTTTCCTTTGGGATAATCACCCTTGATACCAATCCCCTATGGGCTGCCAATAATTTCTCCCTCAAGCCACCAATTGGAAGTATACGTCCCCGTAATGTAATCTCTCCAGTCATGGCCACGTCGTTATTCACTGGTACATTTAACAGGGCTGAGACCAAGGCAGTTGCCATTGTGATACCTGCTGATGGACCATCCTTTGGAGTTGCACCTTCTGGTACATGGATATGTATATCCACATCCTTATAAAAATCTGGTCTTAACCCAAAGAGTTCAGACCTAGACCTTACATAACTTAGTGCTGCCTTGGCAGACTCCTGCATCACTTCACCTATTTTTCCTGTAACCTCGACCTTTCCAGTACCATTCATAATGGCTACTTCAATCATAAGGAGTTCCCCGCCCATCTCTGTCCATGCAAGTCCAGTTGCCACTCCCACCTGTGCCTTGTCCTCTTTTTCACCATACCTAAACTGCGGAACCCCTAAATAAGAACCTATGGAATTCTTTGTAACCACTATCTTTCTTTCAAGGTCCTTACCATCTACCAATCTCTTGGCCACCTTCCTACATACAGATGCGATCTCCCTCTCTAGATTTCTCACACCTGCTTCTTTTGTATACTTCCTTATTATCTCAATAACTGCGCCATCAGAGAATTTAACGTTCTTTCCCTCAAGTCCATGTCGCTTTTGCTGTTTTGGAACCAAAAAATATTTGGCGATCTTTATCTTTTCATCTTCTAAATATCCAGGTAAATGAATAATCTCCATCCTATCCCTAAGTGCCCAAGGAATAGTCTGTAGGGTATTTGCTGTAGTAATAAAAAATACATTGGACAGATCATAACTCAAATCCAAATAATGATCATTAAATGCATAATTTTGTTCAGGATCAAGTACTTCAAGGAGCGCAGCAGATGGATCACCCCTAAAATCTGTAGACATCTTATCCACTTCATCTAAACATATAACTGGGTTATTATATTTCTTCTTTCTTAGAGATAGTATAATCTTTCCTGGAAGGGCCCCCACATAAGTACGCCTGTGCCCCCTTATTTCTGCCTCGTCCCTGACTCCGCCTAAAGATATTCTAATAAAATCCCTATTCATCGCCCTGGCAATAGATTTGGCCAATGAGGTCTTCCCAACCCCTGGGGGGCCAACAAAACAAAGTATAGGTCCTTTTACCTTGTCAACTAATTTCTGAACTGCAAGGTATTCAAGTATCCTTTGTTTTGGTTTTTTCAACCCATAATGATCTTCATCTAATATCTTGGCAGCCTCATCTATGTCTAATCTAGTCTCCTTTAACTCATCCCAAGGAAGCTCTAAGATACAATCCACATAATTTCTCACCACTGTATATTCTGCTGAAGATGGGGGTATTTGTTTTAATTTTTTTATCTCCCCTATAGTCTTTTCCTTTGCATCCTCTGGCATGTTTTTTTCTTCCACTTGTTTAAGTAGGTTCTCAACCTCTTCAAAAGGATCTTGTTCCAATCCCATTTCCTTATGAATAGCCTTTAGCTGCTCATTTAAATAATAGTTCTTTTGATTGGATTCTATCTGTTGTTTTACCCTCTCATTGATCTTGGATTCTATTTCCAAAAACTCCATCTCACTAATGAGCAAACCATAGACTGACTCCAACTTCTTAATTGGGTCTAGTTCTTCTAATAGCTCTTGTTTTTTTTCAAAGCCAGCCCTTAAATGGGGTAAGATCCTATCCGCCAATTTTCCAGGAAGCTTGGTATCTAAAATCATATTCAATGTATCAGAAGAAATCCGCCTAGAAACTTTAGCATATTTAGGCAAAAATTCCCGCACCATGTGGAGCAGTGCTTCTCCATCTTGAGTATGTTCCTCATGTTCTTCAATGGGAATAATATCTACTATTGGGAAACTCCCTTTATCGTCAAATAATGGTCCTTCTCCCTTCCATCTGGCTTTTTTTACACCTTCAAAAAGTACTTTTACTGTACCATCAGGGAGTTTAAGGAGTTGAAGTATCTTTGAAATTACCCCCACTGTATATATGTCTTCCTTTTCTGGAATCTCAATCTCTGGATTTTTCTGTGTTACCAAAAATATCCATTTATCATACTCAGCAAGGGAACTCTCCACTGCCTTTATTGAGCTCTTTCTACCCACATATAACGGAACAATAGCACCAGGAAATATTACCACTTCCCTTAAAGTCATTAGAGGCAGTTGTTCAAAATTCATATTATATTCTGTATCATGAACAATTTCCTTCATTCAATATTCCTCCTAACCAGGATTATCAATCTCAAAAAAAGATGCAAGGGGATATAAGTTAACAAGCTGTCTTTCTTTCTTTATCATAGAAAAGTAGGGGTTCTTTTTTCCCTTCAATAACCGCACTATTGATAATACACTCGCTAACCCCTTTTAATGATGGAAGCTTATACATTATGTCTAACATGATGGATTCCATTATATTTCTGAGTCCCCTGGCCCCAGTCTTTCTCTCCATGGCCTTTTTTGCTACACCCTTTAATGCATTTTGAGTAAAGTTGAGTTTTACTCCTTCTATTTCAAATAGCTTTTGATATTGTTTTATAAGGGCATTTTTCGGCTCTGTAAGTATCTTAATCAAATCATTTTCTTCTAATTCATCCAAGGCTGCAATAACTGGGACCCTCCCAACAAACTCTGGGATCAGGCCAAACTTTATAAGGTCTTCAGGCCTACATTGTCTTAAGATCTCACCTATTTTTAGCTTCTTTTTATAAGAAAATTGTGCCCCAAAACCCATGGTACGGCCTTTCAATCTCCTCTCTATAATATTCTCAAGACCAATAAAGGCCCCTCCCATGATAAATAGTATATTAGTGGTATCTAAACGGATATATTCTTGTTGAGGATGTTTTCTACCGCCCTTTGGGGGTATATTGGCCATAGTACCCTCAATAATCTTGAGTAGGGCCTGCTGTACCCCCTCTCCTGACACATCTCTGGTTATAGATGCACTATCAGATTTTCTAGAGATCTTGTCTATCTCATCAATATATACTATTCCCTTAGACGCTGCTTCAATATCATATTCTGCATTTTGAAGGAGTTGGACCAGGATATTCTCAACATCTTCACCAACATAACCTGCTTCTGTTAAGGTAGTTGCATCTGCAATGACAAATGGCACATTTAAAATCTGCGCCAAGGTCCTTGCAAGTAATGTCTTACCAGTACCTGTTGGCCCTAATAACAAAATATTACTCTTATCTAACTGTATATCAGAAGAAGAAAGGCTCTCTTGATAATATATACGTTTATAATGATTGTATACAGCCACAGAAAGTATTTTTTTGGCATCTTCTTGCCCAACTACAAAATCATCCAATACCCTCTTTATCTCCTGGGGTGGGACAAGTCCACCATCTTCTATCTCCTCTGTCATCTTATCCTGGGTCAATATTTCATTACATAAGGCCACACATTCATCACAAATAAAGACATCTGGCCCTGCTATAAGTCTTTGAACCTGATCCTGGGTTTTGCCACAAAATGAACAGGCAAACTTTGAATTATTCTCCTTGTTTTTTGCCATAAATACACCTATTAAAAATTTATTAAATTTCTCTTTTTTTCAAGACCTTATCAATAACCCCATATTCCAGGGCCTCATCAGGACCCATAAAATAATCCCTATCTGTATCTTTTTCTATCTTTTTAATATCATTTCCAGTGTGTGTTGCCAGTATGTTATTTAACATCTCTTTTAATCTAATAATTTCTCTTGCCTGAATGTCAATGTCTGTTGCCTGTCCCTGAAATCCTCCCATGGGCTGGTGTAAGAGTATCCTGCTATGGGGCAGTGCATACCTCATTCCTTTGGTCCCGGCAGCTAGTAAGACCGCTGCCATACTTGCAGCCTGTCCAAGACAAAGAGTGGCTACTGGTGCTGAGATATACTGCATTGTGTCATAAATTGCCAGACCTGCAGTAACTGAACCACCTGGTGAATTGATATAAAAATTTATCTCCTTTTCTGGGTCTTCAGATTCCAAAAAAAGGAGTTGGGCACACACTAGATTAGCCACATGGTCATCTATGGGAGTACCTAGTAAGATAATCCTGTCTTTAAGTAACCTTGAATAGATATCATAGGCCCTCTCCCCTCTTCCTGTGGTCTCAATTACAATTGGAATATTCATATTTACACCCCTTTAATATCATTTTATTAAATCTCACCCAAAAAATGCTATCTTTTTTTTGCAAACAATGTTAAAAATAGATTTTAAATTTTAAATTTTGGATGTTGGATTAATATTCATTTTTAATGAAAAATCCAAAATTCATAGTGCAAATCAACAAATAAAACTAAATCTATTAAAAAAATATTTTTCTACTTAATCCTATTTTTTTCTATTGTGTAAAACAATCACTCCTTTTTTTGAACCGTTTCTTTAATATAAAACCGCCGCATATTAATGATAGGAAGAAGAGGGAAGACCCCTCTTCTGTTTTGGTATGCTATGAGAGCTATAGCCGATTGTCTGATAATTTGCAATCAACTATAGTTTAATTTTATGTTACTAACTTTTGCTCTCTTAAACTACTTGGGAGATATCTAGAAGGGACTAATCTTTAACTTCCATTTATTCTCCTTGTTCAGCTACCTTTGCTTCAACATCCTCCTTCTCATCCCCACCTTCTTTTTCATCCTGTCCTTCTTCTAAGTCCTCATATTCAATCTCTGCATATTCATAGACCTTTTCCATTGCTTTATCAGCTAGGATACTATCTCTCAAGGCAAACATTAAATTGTTCTTGATATAGAACTCCCTCAAGGTTTGGGGATCTACCCCCATATTATATGCAGTGAGAGCTATCTTTTGCTCCACTTCCTCATTTGTAACCGTTATATCCTCTTTTTCTGCTATTTCTAAGAGCACAAGTTGAGACTTTACGATTTCTTCGGCCTCAGGCCTAAATTTTTCCTTTAACTCCTCTTCTGTTCCCAAGGAATCAGGGTCTTTGCCCTTTCTTTCTAAACTCTCTTTCTCTTTTTCTATCATGTTCTTTATTTGTTTCTCAACCATGGTCTCTGGGAGAATAATATCTACCTTTTCCAAGATCTGATCCAAAAGCCTTTTTTGCACTATGGACTTTTCTATGTCTTCAATATTTTTCTTTAAATTTTCCCTAAGTCTATCCTTCAAATCTTCCAGGGTATCCATACCAAACTTTTTTGCAAACTCATCGTTTGCCTCAGGAAGCACCCTTTCTTTAAGGGAATGCAACTCTACCTCTGCCCTTATAGTCTTGCCTGCAAGTTCCTTATTAACAAAATCCTCAGGGAAATGTACCTCTCCCTCATTTTTCCCACCAGGCAGCAAATCAGCTATTAGTTTTTCAAAATCTGGCAAGGCCTGTCCCATGCCAAAATAAAATTCAAAAAAATCCCTGCTAACGTCCTCTAAAAACTTGTCCCCTTCATAGAACTTAAAACTAACTACTGCAACGTCTCCCTGTTTAGGCTTTCTATCCTCCTTAACCACCTCGAATTTACTATATTGCATCCTCAGATTTTCCAGGGCATTTTCCACTTGTTCTTCACTTATATTTACTTTTTTCTGTTTTGTTTTAAGCCCATGGTATTCTGGAAGTTCTATTTCTGGCTTTATCTCAAAGCTAAAGGAATACACATAATCAGTATCCCTCTTAAATTCTTTTGAATCCAACATAAGTTCGGAAACAGGACGAACACCAATCTCTCCTAGGATCTCATTAAAATGGACATTTAGTAGATCTGTTTCTGCCTGTTTGTAGATATCCTCTTTGAATCTACTCTCAACAATATAAGAAGGGACCTTTCCCTTCCTAAATCCAGACAATTTTAAGTCCTTTTTGAACATTGCTATAGCCGCATCTATTGCAGCATTTACCTCTTCTGCTGGTACCTCTACATTGACCTTTCTCTTTACTGGTGAAACTTCCTCGACCTTATATTCCATTTAATATCTCCTCCTCTAAAAAATATAAAAAAAGACCTTTCAGAGACCCCCTCTGAAAAGTCTTAAAAAACCATGCGAGAGGGGAGACTCGAACTCCCACGGCCTAAATATGGGCCACTGGATCCTAAGTCCAGTGCGTCTACCAGTTCCGCCACTCTCGCAACAGATCCTTTGGCCTTGAGTGAATTGACAATAATATCCATCATCCATCATGTCAATATAAAAGTAATCTCTTCTCGTGTAAACATCTAAAAAACTTAAGTAGGATTAACAGGCCTTAATCCTATTGGCAAGGTTGGTATATCTCTTTTCTTTGTTTAAATCCCTAAGTCCAATTGCCATTGCCTTCCTGCTCCCAAATATAACAGCAAGCTTTTTGGCCCTGGTCAGCGCAGTATATATTAAATTTTTATGTAACATAATATAATGTTGCACCATTACAGGGAACAGAACCACTGGATATTCACTTCCCTGGGCCTTGTGTATACTTATACAATATGCCAGAGAAATCTCATCTAGCTCACTTATATGATAGGGTATATCCCTCCCCTCAAAATTAATCATCATCTCCCCTGACTCAAGGTCTACCTCAGAAATAACCCCCAAATCTCCATTAAAAACCTCTTTCTCATAGTTATTTCTCATTTGTATCACCCTATCCCCCAACCTATAACCCTTTAAAGACCTTTCTCTAGACCTTTTTGAAGGATTTAACCTTTCTTGAAGTAGTTTATTTAGCTCTATTGTCCCAATGTCTCCTTTATGCATAGGAGTTAAAACCTGTATATCTTTAAGGGGATTATAGTGATACACCTTGGGTATCCGCTCTGTTACCATATACAATATCATCTCTTGAACCCTTTTGGGGTCTTCTTCCTCTACCCAAAAAAAATCTGCCTTTGGAGGCTCATCTTTGCTTTTTATTGGAAATTTTCCCTGATTAATCCTATGGGCGTTAACAACTATCAAAGATTTTCTTGCCTGTCTGTATATGGTGGTGAGTTTAGTACATGGGATCATATTTGAATCAAGGAGGTCCTGCAAAATATTTCCAGGTCCAACTGAAGGCAATTGGTTTACGTCTCCAACCAATATAAGCCTACAAGTTATGGGCAATGCCCTTAAGAGATTTACAAACAAATGACAATCCACCATTGAGACTTCATCAAGTATAAGGCCATTTATCTTTAACTTCTTTTCTTCACCATATTCAAAAGAACCGCCTGGTCCAAACCCGAGGAGTCTGTGAATAGTAGAGGCGTATAACCCAGTTGCCTCAAACAACCTCTTCGCTGCCCTCCCTGTTGGAGCGCCTAACCGGATCTTGTATCCTATTTCTTTTAAAATACGCCCAATAAACCTTATAATAGTAGTCTTTCCAGTTCCAGGACCACCAGTTATAATATACACAGGAGAGAGACAGGCACCTATTATTGCCTGTGTTTGTTCTTCAGATAATGTTATACCAGATCCTTTCTCAAGTTTATGTATCAAATCCCTTATATATGCCTCATCCTTTAAGTCCAGTGAAGGGGAGAGCATCAAAGATTTAATCCTAGCTGCAATCTCATTTTCCCATTTATAAAAATGTCTTAAATAAACCGCCCTTGGGATATTTTGTTCTGAAATATCTTCTATATAAATCTTTTTCTTTTGTTCTAGGGAAATTATCGCATCTTTGATATAATCAAATTCTGTTATATTAAGTAATTTGGAGGTCTCTTGTATTAACTTGTCTTCTGGATAAAATACATGTCCCCTCTCACTTATTGAAAAAAGGACATATACAACAGCTGCCTCTATCCTTTCAGGAGAATCCTCTCTAAATCCAAGGCTCAATGCTATTTTATCAGCACTCTTAAACCCAATCCCTTTTACGTCATATGCAAGGTCATATGGTCTCTCTCTTAATACCTTGATAGACTCTTGCCCATAGGTCTTATATATCTTAACTGCAAATGATGGGGGCACAGAATGTTCTTGTAAAAAAAGAATTATATTCCTAACTTCCTTTTGCTCTTCCCAGGATTTTTTTATCTTCTCTAAGGTCTTTTCACCTATCCCCTCGATCTCCAACAATCTCTCTGGACTCTTGTCCAGTATATCTAGCACCCCTTTCCCAAATCTATCCACCAATCGTGAGGCCAAGACAGGTCCAACCCCCCTCAGCATACCAGAGCTCAAATATTTCCTGACCCCTACAGTTGTGGCAGGCAAATTCTGTACACAGGACATTGCCTGAAACTGTCTCCCAAACCTTGGATGCATTCTCCAGGAACCCTTTAAAGACAACTCTGAACCTGGGGCTATGTTCCCAATATTTCCAACAATGGTAATCATCCCTGGTTCATGCTTCGATCTCAATCTTGCAACAGTAAAACCTGTATCAGGGTCTGAATACACCACAGAAATCACTTCTCCAAAAAGGGTCTCCATTGCCTTTTACAATCTCTGTCTAAAGGTTAAGGACTGTTTTAAGGTCTCTTTGTCCACATATTTTAACTCTGAACCCACTGGGATGCCCTGTGCAAGACGGGTCACTTGGATCTGAGGGAACTCTCTAGCAACAAGGTCCCTTAAAAAACTCTCTGTCATTTCAGAATCCCTAGTAGAACCTAGGGCAAGGATAATCTCTTTTACCCTACCTGAGGAAAGTATTTTTTTTAAAAGATCAATCTTTAAATTTGAAGGGTTTTTCCCTTCAATAGGAGATAAGAGCCCCCCTAAGACCAAATATCTCCCTTTATACAGCCTTGTCCTCTCAAGCACCATTACTCCATCCCAGTCTGGGACCACACATAAAAGGGACTGGTCCCTTGTCTTGTCAGAACACACATTACAGGGAGAATGGTCAGTAAATCCCCCACATTCTTCACATATTGTGAGTTCTTCCCTGAGTGAAATAATTGCCCTTCCCAGGATATTTACATTTTCTTTTGGAATCTCTAATAGATACAGGGCGATCCTTAGGGCAGATTTTGGTCCCAGGCCTGGCAAAGATGCAAACTGGTCAACTACTCTCTTTAGTGGTCCAGGTAAGTTATCCAATTGTGAAATCTCCTCTACATCATCCCCATTCCAGGTAACTTTATCCCACCGGTTAGCTTTGCAATCTCCTGTTCCTTCATCTCCTTGGCCTTTCTCAGCCCTTCATTCACAGCTGCAACTACCAAGTCCTGTAACATAGTCACATCATTGGGATCCACCACTGAAGGATCTATTTCTATGCCCACTATTTCCAAGGCTCCATTCACCTTAACCTTTACAATACCTCCACCAGCACTTGCCTCTACTATCTTTTTGGCTATCTCATCTTGGGCATCTAACATCTTTTTTTGCAATTGCTGGGCCTGTCTCATCAACTCTTGAATGTTCATATACCTTTTCCTCCTCAATAAATTCCATTTAATTTGTTGTCTTTCATATATAACTATATACGGCTTTATCCCCTTAGTTTCAGCTCTAAGCTTTTATTCTCAAAAACGATAAAAAATTTTGTTTTTTCTGAATTCTAACTCCTGGTATATAAGGCGAAGGGCTATTTTTTAATTTTAATTTTGAATTATAAGTTCTAAATTTTGAATGAAAAAAGGATTAATCCAAAATCCAAAATTCAACATCCAAAATTATTACTAATTTAACAGGGTTTACTCTTTCTTGGCATATACATCTACCAACCTTGCATTGAATTTATCAATTACCTCTTGTACTATAGGGTCTTGCATTATCTTTTTTTTTATAGAATTTTTGTCCTGATTTTGAATTATATTAAACACTAATTTTATATTTTTTCCAAAAAAATCCTTTACCATGTCCTGGAAAAGCAAATACCTATTGGGGTCTGATTTGAGCCTTGTAAGCCAAAATTCAGGACATTTTATAAAGACATTGTTTCCCTCTATTTTCCCATCACAAATATGGACATGGGGGAACTCCTTAATTTTTTTATCTCTTTCTAAAAAATCTAAAAATCCCTTCCAGGTCTTAGGAGCGTTTTCTTGTGCCCCCCTAGACCTGGTCTCTGAAGTCAAGGCCTTATAATTCTCTTTTTTATCGAGATCTGCACCTTCAGGTCTTTTGGCAAGACTTACTTCCTCCTGATAAATACTATCATCGCCTGTTCCTAAATCCATTTGTATATCTCTATTTTCAATTATTTCCTTTGACCTTGTGATTGGAATTAGATCAGGCAGATACGCCATATTTACAAACAATAGTTCTAGATGTAGGACTGGATCTTGAAGTCTGTCTATCCTTGTCTGGGTATTTACCAGCATCTGCCATGCTGCATGAATCTGAGAAAGGGAGAAAAAAGACGCTATTCTTTTCAATTCCTCCACATCAGCACTAGACTCTATCTCAGAGGACATATCCAACCCCATAGACTTTATAAAAAAAAGGTCCCGCCATAACATATTGAATTCTTTTAAAAAATAAGGAATGTCAATGCCCTGTTCTAAAAGCTCCTTTATTTCATTCACTATGGACCTTAAGTCCCTTTTTGCCATGAATTCAACAAGTCTTAATTTTATCTCTTGGGAGGCTATGCCCAAAACTTCCCTAACCAAAGAGCTGGTAATCTTTCCCTCTGATATGGTAATAAGTTGAGATAGCATAGACAGGCTGTCCCTTACACTACCTCCACCTTTTTTAGCAAGGACATGAAGTGCTTCTTCTTCATATGAAATAGATTCCTTTTCTAAGATCTCTTTTAAGTGTTCTACAAGTTCATTAGTGGTGAGTTTTTTAAATACAAACTGCTGACATCTACTCTTTATGGTAGCTGGAATCTTGTGTATCTCTGTTGTTGCGAGGATAAACACCACATGGGGAGGAGGCTCTTCTAGGGTCTTGAGTAAGGCATTAAAAGCACTCCTAGACAACATATGAACTTCATCTATTATAATTACCCTATACTTACACTTAATAGGGGAAAGTGATATATCTTCTATGAGTTTTCTTATGTTATCCACCCCTGTATGAGATGCACCATCTATTTCCATTACATCTAAAGAGATGCCCTTTGTGATCTCATTACATATATCACATTTATTACAAGGCTCTTCACACAGGGCATTTCTGCAATTTATGGCCTTGGCAAATATCCTCGCAACAGAGGTCTTTCCAACCCCCCTGGTACCACTAAATATATATGCATTGGCGATCCTTCCCTCTTTAGCTGATCGCATTAATACTTTTTTTACAGACCCCTGGCCCTTTAGCTCTGAAAACCTCTGGGGTCTATAAAATGTAATAAGGTGTTTTGGAGAATGCATTATACACACCTATTCCTATAATTCATATCTGGTGAGCCATCCTGCATATTTTAAATTCTCCCCTCTAACTACCTTAAAGAATTCCTGTTGAAATAGTTTAGTAATTGGCCCAGCATGACCTGAGCCTATTGTCCTACCATCAACCTCGCGAATTGGAGTGAGTTCTGCTGCTGTACCTGTAAAAAATGCCTCATCTGCCATATATAGCTCATCTCTAGTAAAACGTTGTTCTACCACCTCATAGCCCATATCTCTGGCCAGGGTTATTATACAATCCCTTGTTAGACCTGGAAGCACTGGACCAAGAGGGGAAGTCTTTATTTTACTATGTCTAACAATAAAAAGATTCTCTCCACTGGCCTCTGCAACATATCCATCTACATCTAACATCAGGGCCTCATCATACCCATCCTTTACCACTTCCATTTTTGCCAGGACAGAGTTCACATAATTTCCACATACCTTTGCCTTGGTCATCATTACATTAACGTGATGCCTAGAAAAAGAAGAGGTCTTTACTCTGATCCCCTTATCTAGAGCATCTTCTCCCAAATAGGCACCCCATGGCCAAACTGCAATTATGACCCTTATGGGATTAGTAGATGGATGAACACCCATTGCCCCATCTCCTATAAATACCAAAGGTCTTATATATCCTTCCATTAGCTTGTTCTTCTGTAGGGTCTCAATAATTGCCCCTTCAATCTCTTGTTCAGAAAATGGGATCTCTATATTTATTATCTTTGCTGAATCAAAAAGTCTCTTTACGTGCTCAGACAGACGAAATACCGCTGAAGTCCCATCAGAACACTTATAGCTCCTAATACCTTCAAACACACCTGCCCCATAATGGAGGGTATGAGTAAGCACATGTACCTTTGCCTCATCCCATGGGACAAATTCACCGTCAAACCAGATAAAGTTTACCTTATCTACCATAATCCCCTTCTCCTTAATATTTTTGTTATTTATTGAAATCTTTTCTATCCCTAGATGTCCTAAAAACGAGATGGATAGGAGCCATTTTAAAGCCAAAAATCTTTCTGATCTGATTTTCCAAATACCTCTTATATTGATCCTTCAATAAGGTATGGTCATTTAAGAAAAATACAAAGGTAGGTGGAATTATATCCGCCTGTGTTAAATAATAAAATTTTGGTCTCTTATTCTTTACCACAGGAGGCTGATGCCTTTTGATTGCAAATTGCAATCCCCTATTGAGCTCCCCAGTACTTATCCTCTTGTTTGTCTCTTTCCACAATTTCTCTGCCAGTAAAAGTATCCCCCCAAGCCCACTCTTGTCCACAGTAGATGTAAATACTATTGGCACATAAGGACAAAACCTCATCTGTTCTTTAAAGTACCTCCTCAAGGTCTCAAGCTCTCTCTTAGGAACCAAATCTATCTTATTTACTGCAAGTATCATTGGCACATGTTCCTTTTGCAAGAACTGAATCAATGTCTTGTCCTGATGAGAAATCCTGGAAATGGCATCTACCACCAATATGGTAATATTGGCCCTTTTGCTGCTAGACAAGGCCCTCAGCACGCTAAATCTCTCTAGTGGGTCTTTTATCTTAGCACGCCTCCTCACCCCAGCAGTATCTACAAAGATATAAGTAGAACCATTCCTCTTTAAAACTACGTCAACACTATCCCTTGTAGTTCCAGCAATGGGACTCTCTATGAGCCTCTTCTCTCCAACAAAACCATTTATCATCGATGACTTGCCCACATTAGGACGTCCTATTAGGGCTATTTTGAGACCCTGGATATGTGGTACATCTTTTATCTCGGGCAAATATTTCTGAATCTTTTCAATCAAATTAGGTATATTAAACCCATGAGCTGCTGAAACAGGTATGAGTTCGAATCCAAGGGAATGAAATTCTGGCACTAAATTTTCCACGTGTTCTTTACCATCTACCTTATTTACCACAAGCAACACTGGCTTATTTGATTTTCTAATATAATCTGCCACTTCCTCATCTAAAGGAGTAATTCCAATCCTGCCATCTACCACAAACAGGATCAACGAAGCCTGAGATATGGCCTCTTGCACTTGGAAAAAAATCTCCTTATCGATTTGATCTTGTCCTTCAAAGGTAAGTCCCCCTGTGTCAAACACTGCAAAGGGTTTAGGTGTATATTTCACCTCTCCATAGATCCTATCCCTAGTAACCCCGGACCTATTATGTGTTATAGCCTTTTTGGATTTAATCAATCTATTAAACAACGTGGATTTTCCAACATTTGTCCTCCCAACAATAACAACTATAGGCAACATTGAGCTAACTCCCCAATAAATTACGAATATTTTCTGTAAAAGGAGGATATATTACACCCTTTTCACAGATAATCGCACTTATTAAATTATTAGGAGTTACATCAAAGGCATAATTGTACACCCCTACCCCTGTTGGGACCATTTGAACACCTGCAATGTGGGTAACTTCCTTTGAAGGCCTCTGTTCAATAGGGATCTTATCTCCTGTATCTATATTAAGGTCAAAGGTAGATATAGGGGCTGCCACAAAAAAGGGAATCCCATGATATTTTGCCAAAATAGCCAGTGAGTAAGTCCCAATCTTATTGGCCACGTCCCCATTGGCCACTATCCTATCAGCACCAACTATAACTGCATCCACAAGCCCCTTTGCCATTAAATAGCCTGCAGAATTATCACATATTACCTTTACCCTTATTTCATCGTGGTTCAGCTCATAGGCAGTGAGCCTTGCTCCTTGTAAAAATGGCCTGGTTTCATTTGCAATCACTTCAACGTCTATACCTGCTGACTTTGCAGCCCTTATAACCCCTAGGGCAGTGCCATACCCACCTGTTGCCAGACCACCTGCATTACAATGGGTCATTATCCTCTTTTTGTCTTTTATGAGTTGGAGTCCATGCTTTCCAATGGCCTTGTTTGTCAATATATCTTCATTGTGAATTTCCTTGGCCTTTTTGAGCCATATCCACCTGAGTTCCTCTAGACCAATATCTGGCTCTCTCTCCCAAATACCCCTCATTATGTCCACTACATATTTCAAATTTACTGCCGTTGGCCTGGCATCTTCTAAAAGAGACAATTTTTCCCTAAGCAATTCCCTCCATTCTGAGTCATCAGGATCTAAACTCAATGTCCCCAAATAACATCCATATGCAGCTACTACACCTATTGCAGGTGCACCCCTAATCACCATGTCCTTTATGGCCAATATGACTTCCCTTAGATTTCTACACACAAACCAACTCTCTTTATTTGGAAGATAGCGCTGGTCCAACAAAATCAATATATTTTCTTGTTCTGAAAACCTAATATGACGTCTCATCAAGAAATCCTTTTTATTAGTTATTTAAGCCTTTTCTTGCAAAAACGTGAAAAAAATTTACGTTTTTTCTAAAGCCTAACTCATTGTATATAAGGGCGAAGGGCTATTTTTTAATTTTAATTTTGAATTATAAATTCTAAATTTTGAATGAAAAAAGAATTAATCCAAAATCCAAAATTCAACATCTAATATATTAATGGTTTTCGCCTTTTGCCTTTCGCCGCCTTTCATATTAACCTGCAATTTCCCGGAGTTTAGTTTGTTTAAAAATAAAACAAAATCTATTGCTCCAACCTCTTCTTAAAAAGCTCAGTAACTACCCTAGGGTTGGCCTGTCCTTTGGTCTTTTTCATTACCTGACCCATAAAAAAGCTCATGAGCTTTTTCTTCCCCTTTTTATATGCTTCTACCTCTTTTGGAAATTCAGCTAATACCTCATCTACCAATGTTTCTAATTTTGAATCGTCTGAGATCTGAACAAGTCCTTTATCTTTTACATATTTCCTTGGATCAAGTCCTTTGTGAAAGAGTTCTGGGAATATGTCCTTGGCAATCTTCAAGCTAATAGTAGAGTCCTGAACCAGGGTCAATAAAGAGGCAAAGTTTTCTGGGGAAAATTTAATATTGTCTATGGTAACAGACTTTTCCTTGAGTTCCCTTAATACATCTGTTTGTATCCAGTTATATACCTCTTTTGGGTTATTATATAACTTGACCACTTGTTCAAAATAATTGGCAATGGACTTGTCAGAAACAAGTAAGTCTGCTTCAACATAGGAAAGATGGTATTCTTTCATAAACCTATCCAATTTTTCCAATGGAAGTTCTGGGAGTTCATCCTTCCACTTAACCATGTCTTGGTCTTTTATTTCCACAGGAACCAGGTCTGGATCAGGAAAATATCTATAGTCATGGGCCTCTTCTTTACCCCTCATGGACCTAGTGATCCCCTTTGCTTCATCAAAGAGTCTGGTCTCCTGAATAATCTCCTCACCATCTTCTACCACGTCTATCTGTCTCTTGATCTCATACCCTAAGGCCTTAAACACATGGCGAAAAGAATTCATGTTTTTTAGCTCTGTCCTTGTTCCAAGCTTCTCTTCTCCCTTTGGCCTAATAGACACATTTGCATCGCACCTAAAACTCCCCTCCTGCATATTTCCGTCACAAATGTCTAAGTAGATCAAAATAGCCCTGAGTTCTTTCAGATAGGCCACTGCCTCTTCTGGACTACTCATATCAGGGGCGCTTACTATCTCTATTAAAGGTACCCCTGTCCTGTTCAAATCAATGAGCGTCTTGTTCTCCCCAGTCACATGAATAGACTTTCCTGCATCGTCTTCCATGTGGATCCTAACAATCCTCACCCTTTTTGTCCTATCCCCTATCCTTATATCCAAATAACCATGCTCTGCTAGGGGTTCTTCATATTGAGATATTTGATACCCCTTTGGCAAATCAGGATAAAAATAATTTTTTCTCGCAAATAACGACTTTTTATTTATAGTACAATTTACTGCAAGTGCCATTTTTGTAGCATACTCAACAGCCTTTTTATTTACAACTGGCAAGGCTCCAGGCATTGCAGCACATACTGGACATGTATTTGAATTAGGGGGTTGTCCAAAGGTAGTAGGACATGAACAAAACAACTTGGACCTTGTCTTGAGTTGTGCATGAACCTCTAATCCAATAACAGCTTCATACCTTGACATATTACCTCCACTATTTTTGCTTATTTTCTTTTATTAATAATAGATAAACCTTTCCATAATTGGATAAATTACCAGCAACATACCTTGCATCTGGTCCACTACCACAAAATAGATCCACATGATTATCTAATATAGCACCCCCCACATCCTGGGCCATAAATAATCCTTTGACCTTCACCTGATTGCCTTTTTTTACTGGTATATCCACATCATATACACCAATCGTGCCAAGAGGTATCAAGTTCTTATCTGTTGCAAAAGAGGCCATAGGGGTGAGTTTAACTCCTATGGCACCACAGGGGCCATGATCTGACAAGCGAAAAAACACATAACTTGGATTTACATATAAAATATCTGGTAAAAGCCCAGGATGGGACTTTAAATATCCTATAATTCCATCTAATGATGCCTGTTTTTTGGTAATATATCCCTTTTTTATCATGTATTTTCCCAAAGAGATGTATTGTCTGCCATTTCTACCTGCATATGCAATATATTTAAATGTTCCGTCTGGTAAAATCAATCTCCCAGACCCCTGAATCTGTAAAAAAAATATATCTACTAGGTCTTTTGCCCAGGCAATGACCTTGGCCTTTCCTTGTATGGCACCATAGGAATCTATCTCTTTCCTAGAAAAATATGGCTCAATATGATCTTTTTGGATCCTATATATCAAGACCTGTCCTTTCCATCGAGGATGAAAACGACCTAAATCTGCCTTTTTAAGGTCTTGTGGCACACCGTAAATAGGATAAATGTATTTTCCACCTTTTTTTAGAGATGCCTCTATATCCATTTCAAAATAACCAGTAAAAAATGTCTGGGGCTCAAGCTCATACCAGTCAAAATATTTTTCCAATAAATAAGGATTATTATCCAATTTAGGTAGGATTTTAATCAAGGTCAAAAGGGTCTGTTTAAGCCTTGAGGTGGTAATCTCGAGCCCTGGCAAAAAGAATTCTCTATTTGGAATCCTCTCAAGGTAATCCAAGGTATTTTTCAGTGGTTCCTCTAATGAGGTCCACGACAAAAAACCCTGTCTTTTTGGGTCTAATTCTTGTAGTGCCCTATTTACCTGAAACTTACAGAGCTTTTTATATCTAGGTTTTTCTTTTGAAACCCTTGGGCCACAGGCAACCAAGAATAATACAATACAAAATAAGGCCCAATACACCCTCTTCATAAAAAGTCTAAATATATCCCTTATCTTTTAATTTTTTAATATATGATGAAGCCCTGGGCATCAAAAAATGTAGTTCCCTCTCATGTCTTGATACCTCAACTCTATCTCCTGCACAGAGCCCTATCTCCTCCTGTCCATCAATAGTAAGAGAGGCACTTTGTTGTGCTTCATTAATTTCAATACTAGCCATGCTGGAACCAGGAATAATAAGAGGTCTAATGCCGCTCAAAAAAGGACAGATTGGACATATCTCGATCACATCCAGACCTGGATATATAAGACTTCCCCCTGCTGCAGCACAATATCCCGTAGAACCATTGGGGGTGGAAAGTATGACCCCATCAGCCCTAAACCTTATAGGCTCTGCCTCTGTTCCAATAACAATACTCAGTTCCAATAATCTTGCCATCCCATCCCTAGATATTACCACATCATTTATAGCACACCCCTTATTTATATCTTTCCCATCCCTTTTTATAACATAACACAGGGCAATCCTTTTAGAAAGATGAAACTGGCCCAAGATAAACAGTTCTGTAAAATAAGACTCCCAGGACTCTGGACCAAGTTCTGCCAAAAAGCCAACCCTGCCAAAATTTATACCCATAAGGGGTATGTTCAAATTCAAAAACTTTCTAGCAACATAAAGTAGTGTGCCATCTCCGCCTAATACCAAGACCAATGAAGGGGAAAAATCAATCTCCTGTAGTCCAACAAGCTCAGTAGTGGTTATAAATCTATAACTAAACCCTTTGTTCTTAAACCAAGTACAGGTCTCTTTTCCCAGATCTTTGGCCTGCCTATGATCATGCTTTGCTACAATGAGTATATTTTTAAAACTTATTGACATAGGACATTTTTTCTAGTCTAAAAGCAGAGGATGTTCAAGAAAATATTTACAAAAAACCAGCACAACTATTTATCTAATACCGAAAACAAGTGGAACTCTGTACCTCCTGGATTTTGACCTTTTAGACCTATTTTAATAAAGATAAAAATTAATCCAAAATTCAAAATTCAACATCCAAAATTATATTAAACTGAAATTCCGAAAATTGCAGGTTAATATAAAAGATGGCAAAAGGCTAAAGGCGAAAGGCAAAAGGTATAGGAGGAGTTAAAATGCGAATTCTTCCCTTTAGCCTTTAGCCCTTCGCCCTTAGCCTAAGGTAAACAAGGACTTAGGATTTAGAAGAAACGTAAATTTTTTTCACATTTTTGAAATAAAAAGCATATTAAAGGCAAATGATTATTGAGATATTAGATCACAAAGGTAGACCCATTGGGGCCATGGACTACTCATTGATACATTCTCAAAACCTCAACCACTACAAAGTCCTGGTTGTCCCATATATGGAAGACCAAAAGATATGCTTAATCAAACTCAATCCTAGGTCTCCATCTCAAGATAGCGTGTGGGATCTCCCAGTAAATACCCATGTCCCAGCTTATGCATCAAGGGAAGAAACTGCCCTAAAAACCTTAGAATACAATCTTGGACTCAAGATATACCCATTAAACACCTTCATGCGTATATTCTGGAAAGAAGAAAACGAATTTTTATGTATCTATATGGGCAGGTGTACCAACAGACCTATTTTGTCTAAAAATCCCCAAATTGAGGATATAACTATCTTTCAAATCAGTGACCTTGAATTTTTGATGTCAAAATATCCAAATCTATTTTCCAAGGAGTTACATTATCTCATGGAACAAAGGATTATTCAAGATATATGATCATGCTCTAGTGAATGGCACTTAAATGAAGAAAGATTTTTATTATCTCATAATTAAAATTGTACCATACAAAAGCATAAGGCCTTACAATAAATTAACATAGGTTTTAAACTCGGCTAGGACGATAGGAAAAGGGGACGTTAGACAAACAAGGGTCCCCTTTTTATTCAAAAAAAAATATAAAAATCCTTACTTATTCCTTTGTTGCAATCTTTTTC
This sequence comes from Desulfohalobiaceae bacterium, assembly GCA_027013815.1. Taxonomy (GTDB): domain Bacteria; phylum Desulfobacterota; class Desulfovibrionia; order Desulfovibrionales; family Desulfothermaceae; genus Desulfothermus. The sequence continues at coordinate 21,481 of JALWFY010000116.1, forward strand.
TTTGCCCATTCTCTGAGGATATGCTTCTGGATTTTTCCAGTGGCAGTTTTAGGCAAGTCAACAAATTCTATTTCTTTTGGCACCTTGTATTTGGCTATCCTTTGTTTACAAAACTCCATCAGTTCTTCAGGGGTAACTTTCATACCTTCTTTTAATTTTACAAATGCCTTTGGCACCTCTTGCCATTTTTCATGGGGCATCGCTACAACAGCACACTCTAAAACAGCAGGGTGTTCATATAAAACATTTTCCACTTCAACAGATGAGATATTCTCGCCACCACTTATAATAATATCTTTAAGCCTGTCTTTTATCTCAACATATCCATCAGGATGAGTAATGGCCAAATCCCCGCTGTGAAAAACTCCACCTCTAAAGGCTTGGTCAGTTTCTTCGGGTTTATTGTGATAACCAAGCATTACATTATTACCCCACATGACTATTTCTCCAAGGGTCTTCCCATCATGGGGTACTGGTTCCATGGTAGTTGGATCTAATACATCCATATAAACAGTGGTAATGTAAGGCACCCCTTGTCTTGCCTTTATCCTAGCCTTTTCATCAATTGGGAGCTCATCCCATTCTTCTTTCCATTCGCAAACACTGTGGGGACCATACACTTCTGTCAAGCCATAACACTGGGTAACAGAACACCCTATACCTTCCATTGCCTTAATCACTGTAGGAGATGGTGGCGCACCTGCTGTATTTATTACAAATCCCTTTGGGATATTAACCTTATTGTTCTCTGCATAAGCAGCCATTGATGAAAGTACAACTGGAGCTGCACACAGGTGAGTTGCTTGATGTCTTTCAATAAGTTTAAAGATCTCCTCTGGGACTACTCTTCTAAGACAAATATGAGTTGCTCCAGGTGCAGTCACGCCCCAAGTATGACACCATCCATTACAGTGAAACATAGGAAGTGTCCATATATATTTTGACCTACTATTTATCCCATATTCTAAAATCTCTCCAAGGGCATTCAAATATGTTCCCCTATGACTATATACAACCCCCTTTGGTCGGCCCGTTGTTCCACTAGTATAATTTATAGTAATAGGTAAGATTTCATCATCAATTCCAAAATGAAATGACTCAGGTTTTACGTCAATAAATTCTTCATAATCCGGACCATCAAATACCTTATCCTCAACATCACATATACTCACAACCATTATGTCCTTAATATTGTCTTTTATAGACTCAATAGTATTTGCAAATTCAGTATCAACAAATAATATTTTTGCCCCCGAATCCTTTAATATATATTCAACCTCCGGTGAAGCCAACCTAATATTTATAGCCACTAAAATTGCTGAAAGCAAAGGTACTCCATAATGAGCTTCAAGTAGAGGTGGAATATTAGGACATAAAAAAGCCACTTTATCACCTTTTTCAATACCATGCTGCTTCAAAGCAGTTGCTAAACGACACACCCGATCTTTAAATTCTAAATAAGTGTAAGTAGTATCATTGTAAATAACCCCAACCTTTTCTGGAAACACATAAGCCGTTCGTTCCAAAAAGGATAAAGGACTTAATGGCTCATAATTTACACTTCTTTTTGGCATAAAAAACTCCCCTTTCCTTTAAATTATTATTTATAAACATTGTTAACTTGTGTGAATTATTATGTCAAGGTAATTTAATATATAGCTAAACATTTAGGTAATACCTAACTATACATTTGAGGAGTCCCCTAAATCCTGTCTCTGTATAATCCTTTTTAAACGTGATTAAGGCTCTTCTGGTGTCTTCTTAGATAAAAAATATATAGGCAGGTTAACTGATAAGTTAAGTTGTATTTTATAATATTAAAAGATAGCTCCTTAGAAGTAAATAAAGATTAATCTCTAGATTGTTAATAATACTCCACCACCTTTTAAGATCTCAGTTAAAGGTTGTCCCCAATATTTAACCTCAATGTTTAATTCCTCTAAATCATTTGTCACACCTAACTGGTCAGCACATGCCTTACAAGCTGTTATATGGACACCTGCATCTTGGGCCTCTTTTATCTTTTTTTGAATATTTTTATCTTCAACCACTAACTTTGCAGTAGCCCCCCAAACAATTAAAGTAACCTTTTCCCACCAACCATGGATTAGAGAATTTATACTATACATAAAAACCATATCCTCTGCTGTTATGGGATTATCGTTTACCCACAAGATATAAAGAGTTGTCTTATTTGCCATATTCCCAGCCCTCCTTTTTTATTTTTTAAGAATAAAACCCACTCTATTTAATAAAACCAAAATATTGCAGGTCTGTCTTATGGACCCTTTGATGGTAGATACAAGCTCACCAAAGTAGAAAATTGTATTTTCCATAACCCAACACAACCCACGACCTATAGCTTCTTCTTAATTTTTGCGTCTAGGTGTTGACCTTGGCCTTTTTAAATTGTTTTGTTTAATGATCTTTATATTTAACTACAGATCAGCCTTGACAACTCTTCGTGGATCTTGCCATTTGTCGCCAGAATATTTGGAGAGTACAAATCAAAGGACCTATTGGAAGAATATTGCGTTACCTTACCACCTGCTTCTTCCACCAATAGCCAGCCTGCTGCAACATCCCAAGGTTTTAAGCCCTTTTCATAAAATCCATCAAATCTCCCACACGCAACATATGCCAAATCTATAGCAGCTGCGCCCATACGTCTAAGGCCTTGAGCTGCCATAAGTACATTTTGTATTGGGCCAATGACCTCCTGCATCTGATTGCGAATATTATATGGAAACCCTGTTGCAATTAGGCTATTATTCATTAAAGAGACACAAGATACCCCAATGGGCTGAGAATTTAAATAAGCGCCTTGTCCTTTTATGGCATAAAAAGTCTCGTTTATAATAGGAAGGTTTATTATCCCTACCACCACCTCCCCTTGGATCAAAAGGGCAACAGATGTAGCCACCATTGGGAGGGCATGGGCAAAATTAGTGGTCCCATCAATGGGGTCAATTATCCACACTGGCTCTCCACCTATGATGTTGCCATGAGAAGATTCTTCAGCAAGAAATTGTGCATCCAGGATCTGTTTTAATCCTTTTTTTAACTCCTCTTCCACCGTTATATCAATCTCTGTAACTAGATCTATCTCTCCTTTGTGTTTTACCTTTATGTCTGTGCCTATCCTGGACTTAATTATATTGCCCGTCTCTTTAACAAGGTAAATGGCCTGCCCTAAAATTTTTTTTAAATCTCTATTTGTGATCTTCATATTAAGCTTTTTTATGAAAAACTTGAAAAAAATTTACGTTTTTCCTAAATCCTAGGTCATTGTATATAAAGGCGAAGGGCTATTTTTTAATTTTGAATTATAAATTCTAAATTTTGAATGAAAAAAGGATTAATCCAAAATCCAAAATTCAACATCCAAAATTATATTAATGGTTTTCGCCTTTAGCCTCATATGCCTTTTGCCGTCTTAGCGGAACTTCGTTCCGCTTACTGCTTACGCATATTTTTTAATAAGGATTTATTCCTTATTTTAAAATTTGGCCAATGGCCAAAGTAAAGCGAAACTTCGTTTCGCTTTAACCTGCAATTTTCAAAACTTCAGATTGATATATTCCTTACCTCTGGAACAATGAATTACTACAAATTACAATTAATTACCATAAATTACATTCACTCACCTAAAACCTAACATAATATTTATCTAGTTAAGTTTAATGTTCATTTTTAATTCATAACTCAAAATCCATAATTCAAAATTATTACTAATATAATGAAATCTACTAATTAATAAATACCTGTTTATATACCTTCTCATTTTCCATTGCTATACCAGTCCCCCTTACAACAGTAGTTAGGGGATCATCGTCAACCACTACATTTATATTTGCCTCTTCTCTAATAAGCCTATCAAGCCCCCTTAGCAGGGCCCCTCCTCCTGCCAATAAAATCCCATTTTGAGCAACATCTGCCACAAGTTGGGGAGAGGTCTTCTCCAATGCCCTGATAACTGATTCAACAATCATATTAACAGGGTCTTTTATACATTGTGCTACTTCTTGTTCTGTCAATTCTATGAGTTGAGGTGCTCCGTTCATCAAATTCTTCCCAGTAATCCTCATTGTCCTTTGTTCATCTCCCACATAATAAGAATTCCCTAATTCTATTTTTATCTGCTCTGCGAGATTTTCACCAATTAAGACCTTATATTCATCTTTTAAGTACCTTTGAATTGATTCATTTATCTCATCACCAGCTATTCTAACAGACTCTGAATATGCCACTGCTGATAGGGAGATTACAGCCACTTCCGTAGTTCCACCTCCAATATCCACTACCATATTCCCAACTGGTTTTTCAATTGGCAGATTAGCACCAATTGCTGCAGCCATGGGCTCTTCTATGAGTTTTACCTCCCTAGCACCAGCCTGTTGTGCAGATTCTATTACTGCCCTCATCTCCACCTGGGTAATACCTGTTGGGACACAAATGACCATCTTGGGTTTTACAAGTTGCAACCCCTTAATCACTTTTTTTATAAAATAGGACATCATTATTTTTGTAACCTCAAAGTCTGCAATAACTCCATCTTTAAGAGGTCTAATGGCCCTTATTTTTTCAGGGGTCCTGCCCAAGAATTCTTTTGCCTCAGTCCCAACTGCTAGCACCTTACTAGTCCTTGCATCCAATGCCACAACTGAGGGCTCGTTCAACACTATACCATCCTTAGCAGTATAGAGAAGGGTATTTGCAGTACCTAGGTCCATTGCAAGGTCTTTTCCTAAAAAATTTAACAACTTCTTAAAAAACATAGTCAGTTTTTAACCTCTCTTTTTTTCTTCCTCAATTTATCTTTTAAATATAGATTTTCTAAAAATAAGGACATGTGATTGCTCAACAAACAGAAAAAATCTGATAGCCCTTTAGATATATTTTTTTTTCTTTTATCCAAAAAGACAAATACACCCCTGGTCTTTAAATTCACTATTAAGGGCAAACAAACAATGGTATGAAATTCTTTTCCCATATAATTCTTGCCAAAAAGAGAAGATACACATCTGTCTCTTTCTTGGGATAAAATTATGCTCTTATGATTTTTAAACACCCAGCCAATTACGCCATCGTTTATATGAAATCTCTTACCCTCAAGACCCTCCATTCCCTCTATTTTTTTATTACACCTCTCCAAATAATAACCTGTGCCCCTCTCATTTCTTGATACAAATAGACAATAAAAAAAACCAGTATACGTAGACAATATGTTTAAAAGTTGCAATAGATATTCGTCCCATTTTGGGAACTTATCCTTAAGAGAACATATGGTCTGAAATGCATTGTAATAATCAACAACATATTCAGTTTCCTGCACCTTACTGTATTCATCTAAAAAGCTGTCTACCAATTTGGCAAAATTATACAAGATCTTTAAATCCTTTTCAGTAAAAGTGTAGGTCTTTTTACTGTCCACACAAAGGACACCCCTTCCCTTTTGTAAGGGCACCCCCATAAAGGATTTGATCCTCTGTTCCTCTCCTTTTAAATAATAACAAAGGGTCCTGTTTTCCCTTGAAAAATCATTTATAACAAGTGACTTTTTGTTTTTTATTATCCAACCCACTATACCCTGACCATAATTTACCTTACTATGTAAATTTATGTTGTCCCCTAAACTAAAATAAGACACCAAAGAATAAATAGGACCTATATTCTTTAAAAACAATACACTACTATATGCGTCAAACACATTAGATACAGTACTTAAAAGATCTCTATAAAAAGGGGTAGAGGACATTATCTTTTAAACCTTGACTTAAAGTAAAATTCAATACTCCGATCATAGGTCTTTTCTTCATCTTTAGTAAAATAACATGCAGGTAATTCCCCTCTCTGTCTATGATACCTCACACACTCACAACAAATTCCATGTTTTGAACACGATGGGTATGTACAAGGACAATCCTTTGAATTTATCTCGTATCTTGGACATTTCTCTTTTTCCATAGCCATCTCCTTTTGATTCAAGAAAGTTCTAGGAAGGATTATTATGCGAGATTTAGCTCCCTATAATTTTTATTGAATTAAACATACAAGGTCAAGGTGAAAATAGATAGCCATTTAAACATCACTATTCCTTTGTAAGCATAAATATTCCATAAATAGCAAAAAAATTTGGAAAAAATCTTACCACCTTTCCTGTTTCCTCATGATGATAAGTACTTATATTTATTTGTTTTTGTATCTTAAATCCAAAAATAGAACAAAATCTCTTAAAGTCTGTGATTCCTATTCTCCTTATATTTGGAGTATCAAACCATTCATACGGAAGTTCTCTGGAAATAGGGGCCCTGCCTTTTAAGAAAAAATAGAACCGATTTTTATAATGACTAAAATTTGGGAAACTTACAATACCCTTTCTACCCACCCTTAACATCTCAGCAATCAACCACGTAGGGCGATACACCTGTTGTAAGGTTTGACTGAGTATCACATAATCAAAGGTATTATCAGCGTAGTCTCTGATCTCTTCATTAATATCCCCATGGATTACGCTCACCCCCCTAAAAATTGCCTGGGTAACCTTTTCCTCGTCGATCTCGATTCCTGTACCATGAACACCTCTTTTTTTCTGCAAATATTCAAGTAATACACCATTGCCACATCCAAGGTCCAATACACTACTCTTTGGCCTTATCCAATACGCAATGGTCTTTAGATCAAATCTCATTTCCACTCCTAAAGCGGAGCTTTGCCCCGCTTTATCTTGGCCTTTCAGGCCAACTTTAATAAGGAATTTTATGATAATTTTGAATTATGGATTATGGATTTTGAATTAAAAATAAAATGTTATAGTGGTCGTGGTTAACTGAATATTAATACAAAATTCAAAATTTAAAATCCAAAATTTTTTATCATAAAAGGCGTAAGCCCTTAAAGTGAAGCAAAGCTTCAACTTTATCGTGGCCCTTTGGGCCATATTTAATAAGGAATAAATTCCTTATCATAGGCGTAAGCCCTAAGTGGAACTCTGTTCCACTTAGGGACAAGAGATATTAAAACTCAATTTTTGTAAAAAACCCATTATCAGGCTAGAGAGTTTGGGATTTGGAACTAAAAAGGAATCATGACCATAGTCTATCCTAATTTCACAAAAATTTACATCCAGTCGATTTTTTTTCATGGCCTTTACCATTTCCCTAGACTGATACGTGGGATATAGCCAATCGGAAGTAAAAGATATAACTAAAAATTGCGCCCTGGCCTTGGAAAAGGCCTTGACCAAGGAACTATCTCCATGGGAATCAGCCAAGTTAAAATGATCAGTTGCACGAGTTAAATACAACAGAGAATTGGCGTCAAACCTATTTACAAATTTTTCTCCTTGGTGCCTTAGATAACTTGAGACCTGAAAATCTGTCTCAAATACACCTAAGTTAGGTCCCTTTTCCTGAATCCTTCTGTCAAATTTCTTTCTAAGGGCCACATCGGAAAGATAAGTAACATGTCCAATCATTCTAGCTACTGCCTGTCCATGGACAGGAGGGACCTTTCCATAATAATCTCCATTGTTCCAATTTGGATCACTCATAATTGCCTGTCTTGCCACTTCATTAAACGCTATGGCCATGGCAGAATGTTTAGTAGTTGTGGCGATTGGGATAGCACCGATAACAGCTTCAGGATACCTAACAGCCCATTCTAAGACCTGCATACCCCCCATTGAGCCGCCTATTACTGCCAAAACCTTTTTTATCCCAAGATAATCTATTAGTTTTTTTTGAGCATATACCATGTCCCCTATAGTCACTGTAGGAAATCTTATACCATATTCTCTCCCTGTCTTCGGATCCACAGAATTGGGACCTGAAGACCCCATGCATCCACCTAATACATTTGAACAAATAACAAAGTATTTATTAGTATCTATTGCCTTATTTGGCCCGATCATGTGATCCCACCAACCAGGATCTTGATCTGTTTTTGTGTAATATCCCGCAGCATGGGAGTCCCCTGTCAATGCATGGAGGACCAAAACAGCATTGGTCTTATCCCTGTTCAATTCCCCATAGGTTTCATATGCTATGGTCACTGGGCCTAACTTCTGACCACATTCAAAGATCATCTCATGGGGCGGATGTGCAAAATGAAAATATTTTTTTTCAACTAAACCAACATCCCCCTTTAACGCGCACATTTTTAACTCCAAACCCCCCTGTAATTTTGCCCCAGGACATATCTTGATTTTTTTTCATTTTTTTATGGGACACAATGTAAAATTAAATTTTGTAAGGATTAAAGTTAACATAGGGGAAACTGACATTCAAGAAAAACTAGTTCGTCCCAAATACCATATAAGCTATTAGGAGATGGAGGAAGTATTCTCCTGAGACTTCTCTGGACATGTATTTTTTGGTTTAGGCATTGAGATATCTGTAGGGGACTAATTCATTCTTGTATTAGAATAAATAGGTATTAGGCTTTGGGTTAATCACCGCCTCTTGCCTTATAATTCCCACGAAAAAATCTTTACCTTTAAATGAAATTTTTTTAGTCTGGATCTGATGTTTCATAATTCACCTCCTGGGATATGTTTTTTTAATTAAGTACATCTTTTGTGTATCCTTAAAGAGGTGCAAATTTATAATGTCTCCACTGGACTGCTATAGTGCTGTACTCCATAGCACCCAGTGATCTTGATCATTATACAGCATACAGTTTAAGTAAAATTCTTAGGCATGGATTTTGAGTTGCAAGTTGGAAAATCTTTTTTCCCAAAATTCAAGACCAATACCCTAACTCTCATAACTCATAGGAGGACCTAATGGAGAGGTCAGTTTCTGAAAAAATTCAAAAAATCAAACAAAAAATGGGAGATTCTCTCACAATACTAGCACATCATTACCAAAGGGACGAAATAGTTCAACATGCCGATTTTGTAGGCGATTCACTAGAGCTAGCCAGAAAAATATCGTCATTGAACGCAAGGTATATCATAATGTGTGGGGTCTATTTCATGGCAGAATCTTCTGCCATCCTGGCAAAAGAAGATCAAAAGGTATTTATCCCTGTAGCAGAGGCTGGGTGTACCTTGGCAGACTTGGCCCCAGGAGAAATGGTGGAAATTGTATTACAAAGGCTTAATCAAGAAAGAAAAATAATCCCCATTGCATATGTAAATACATCGGCCAAGGTCAAGGCAATTTGTGCAAAGTTTGGAGGATCTGTATGTACCTCGGCCAATTCCACTACCATGCTAAAATGGGCAATTACACAAGGGGATGGCGTGCTCTTTTTACCAGATAAAAATTTAGGGATAAATACTGCAAGGTCAATAGGGATTGATGAACAAAAAGTTTGTGACATGAGCGACAAGATCTTTGAACAAGATTATGTCCTGTATCTATGGCCAGGGTTATGTGATGTACATCTTGGATTTCGAACAGAACATATAATTAATATGAGAAAGTCTCACCCAAAGGCAAAAATCATTGTACATCCAGAATGCCCCCCAGAAATAGTCGAAGTTTCAGATGAATGGGGCTCTACCTCAAAGATTATTAACTATATAGATCAAATAGATACAGGAAGCGAAGTAATTGTGGGAACTGAAATAAATCTTGTTAATAGACTAAAAAATATCCATTACCCTGATAAAATCATATACCCCCTCTCAAACAGTAAATGCAAATACATGGAAATGATTGGAGAAAAACAGCTCCTCACCTTATTGGAAAATTTAGAAAAACAGGATCCTGTGTATATAGACCCTGAGACAAAAAAGCTGGCAAAACTTGCAATTAATAGGATGTTGGATATATGTGCCAAATAGGGTCCAATATAATCCAAAAGAAGATAATTAAACAACATCACAGTGAGTTAATTGAGACACAAGACATTATTGCAGTGGAAAAAGATCTAGATATCTATGTGAACAGTGAGCCATATCACCACTTAACTTATATGCCTGGACAGGAGATAGAGCTAGGACTTGGGATATTATTTTCAAATAAGGTGATAACTAATATATCTCAAATAAAACAAATTAGATTTGACAAGGTAATTGGAAGGCTAGACATCTATCTCAATGAAAGTATCCAGGAATTGGAAGAAAAGTATCCTTGTTTTCAACAAGTATCCCTCAGCCAAATGGGTGATGCAAGGACCCTGTTCCTTTCAAAGGGTGAGACCTTTAAAAAGACTGGGTGTGTGCATTCCTGTCTAATCCTATCTTCATCCTTTAAAGAATTGGGATTTGGAGAAGATGTGGGAAGACACAATGCATTTGACAAGGCAATTGGAGGACTAGTAAAAAAAGATCAATTGGAAAAGGGCTATATTGGAATTGTATCCTCAAGGATAAGTTATGAGATAATTCAAAAAGCCATTGTCCTAGGCATTGGCATACTAGCTGGTGTTTCTGCACCTACCTCTATGGCCATTGATATGGCAGATAAACAGTTTATAACCTTAATAGGATTTTTTAGAGAACACAGGATGAACATCTACACACATCCTTCTAGGATAATAAAGAAATAATGTTTTTCCCTTTGTGCAACTTAAGGGAATCAAACTAAAATTTGATTTTTAATTTTTTCTTGTATCTTGCTTTTTTTTTTGTTAAAAACAACCTTCGTTTTTTACCCCGTTAGATAAAATACCCCGTCTGTAAGGGCGAGGATGAGAATTTTTTGAATAAACCAGAGTTGGGAGGAGCCTAAAGGTCCTTTCAAATCTTCTAAATAGGGGGTTAGGTCTTGAAATGTTATGTAATTTGTATTCATAATTAGTTTAAACAAACAAATAAAAATTTTATAGGGTTGATTATGAAAGGATTTAAATTTGGCCTAGGCTTAGGGATAATAATTTGTTTTGTCTTTATCTTTATTATGGCCATAAGTTATGATCAAGAGGACATGAAAGAGATATATTCTCCTGCATTTAAAACCCATCAAAGACCACCAGCTATATTTATTCACGACAAACACAATGAAAAAGCAGGCCTTGACGATTGTAGTATATGTCATCATCTTTATGAAAACGGGAAATTAGTAGAAGGGGGAATGAGTGTTGGTGAACCATGTTCTGAATGTCACAAATTAACAAAGACCAAAGACAACAAAATTCCCCTAATGGAAGCATATCACAAAATGTGCATTGGTTGTCATAAAAAAAGAGGGAAAGGCCCTATGGCCTGTGGTGAATGTCATGTCAAAAAATAAAATAATTGGGATCTTCATTATATTTCTTATTTTTTTACCTGCATCTGCCTTTGCGTGGGGACTAGGAGTTCACCTTGACTTAGGCATGTATCTACTAGACAATATCAGTCTACTTGCACCCACTATAGGAGAGAGTATAATAAATTATAGGTGGTATTTTTTATATGGTTGTCTTAGCCCTGATGTGTTAATTGGCAAGGGCAAAAAGATCTCAAGGACCCATTCACACAACTTTGAGACTGCACTCAAAATCATAAACAGTAATGAACCTGCACTCAAGGCATATGGAGCGGGATATCTAAGCCATTTAGCAGCAGACGTGGTAGCCCATAATTATTTAGTACCCAACATGCTCCAATTATTTAAATTAAATCGTGGGAAAATATTTCATATATTAATAGAGGGGTGTATAGATCGAAATATAGGAACAAACCAAGATATTTTTAAAAAAATAATAAAGTCTAATTTTAAAGAAGCAGATGATTTACTACTTAAGATTGTGCAAAAGAAAAGAGCTATCTTTAAGATCAAAAAGGCCATTTTTAAAAAAGGGATCTCTATCAACTTTTTAACCACTAAAAACAATGTCCAAGAAAAATATTCAGTTATACAAAACAAGGTATTAGATTCATGGGACTATATAGAGAACATGGTTGAAATGTCTCAAAAGGCAATTATAGACTGTTTAAACAAAAGGACATCGTCAGATCTTATTAAATATGACCCGATGGGGTTTAAAAACCTAAAAATAGCAAAAACAAGTAATAAAATTAGTTTTAAAAAAAGACACAGGGGTGTGGTACCTTTTTTTGTTCCCTCAACAAGTCTTCTAAACCTATAAACCCAAAAAGCGAGAAAAGGCCATGAGTAAGTTAAAAAAAATTTTAGAACAAGGTCATTTTGCATTAACAGGAGAGCTTGGACCTCCTAGGGGAATCAATATAGAGGCAGTGAAAAAAAAGGCCTCATATCTTAAAGGTGTGGTTGATGCAGTAAATATCACTGATAATCAAACCGCAGTTGTCAGGATGTCAAGCTGGGCCACCTCATTATTGGTGCTTCAAGAAGGGCTAGAGCCTGTGTATCAAATGGTGTGTCGGGATAGGAATAGGCTGGCAATGCAGGCAGACATACTTGGGGCATATGCCCATGGGATCAGGAACATGCTCTGTCTATCTGGAGACCACCAACAATTTGGGGATCATCCCTTTGCAAAGGGTGTCTATGATGTGGATTCTATTCAATTGATATCAATAGTGAAAAAAATGAGGGATCAGGAAAAATTCCAAACAGGGGGAGACTTAGACGGTGCTCCCAAAGAGATGTTTATAGGAGCTGCTGCAAATCCATTTGCTGATCCATTGGAATGGAGAATACACCGATTGGCAAAAAAAATCGAGGCAGGTGCACAATTTATCCAGACCCAGTGCATATACAATATGAAGAGGATGAGAGAGTGGGTAAAAGAAGCAAATGATATGGGACTCACTGAAAAGGTGTACATCTTAGCAGGGATCACTCCCATGAAGAGCCTTGGTATGGCCAAATACATGCAGGCAAAGGTACCAGGAATGGATGTGCCAGATGAAATTATCAAGAGGTTGAAAGGGGTAAACAAAAAAGATCAGGCCAAGGAAGGTATAAAAATAGCCTGTGAAATGATAGAGGAATTTAAAGAAATGAAGGGAATAGCTGGGATACATCTTATGGCCATTGAAAGGGAACACAAGGTGCCTGAAATAGCTGAAATGGCCAAACTCTTGCCAAGACCTAATGTATAAATACTCCACTCTCACTAAATAAAAATATATATCAAGGCCCCAAAAAGGTGAAGACAGGTATAATT
>JALWFY010000117.1 GCA_027013815.1 Desulfohalobiaceae bacterium
CCCCATACCCAGGCCTGAGTTATCTTTTTCAATGTTTTCTGATATAATGAGCATACTAAGTGGCTGGGATATCCCAAATCCTATTCCCCACAAACAGATGCCAAGTCCGATTGTTAATAGGTTATTTTGTATTGGGATTATAAAAAAACCTAATGAGAAAAAAAACATAGTAATATATAGGAGCTTATTAGTAGAAATTTTTTTAAAGAGTCGTCCAATAAAAAACCTCACAATAAACATAAAAACAGAAAAAATAGATATCAATATACCAATGGTATTTGGCAAATACCCGTCTTGTTGTAGAAAGATGGGCAAAAAGGAACTCCTCAAAGTAGTTGTAAATACTGAAATGGAAGTAAAGATGAGTGCCAGTATAATATTTTTTTTCCTCAGGATGTGAAATATCTCTTTAACCAGGGGGATAGGACTATTTTTATTGTATTTATTTTTCATCCTTTTCTCATCTAAGCTTTTATCTCTGATAAATAATCCTGGAACTGAAAGGATAAGTGATATTAAGAAAAGAGTAAAAAATCCTTTTTTTTCTATAATTAAACCACCTAAAAAAGGCCCTATCCCCTGACCCATTGCACCGTATAGGGCAAGTTTTCCAAAACCTTCAGCCTTTTTTGAAAAATTTTTAAAAGATGATATTATTGCCTGAGCGCCTACCACAATAAATAAAAATCCCAGTCCTGATATCAATTGCGAGATAAGGATTACATAAAGACTTTTCCCTATAATTAATATAAAAGAGGACAAGAGATTAAAAAAGAACCCAATCTTTACCCCTTTAATAGGAGAAAATCTGTCCATTAATCTCCCCAATGGAATAGCAAGGGGTATGGATAGGAGACTAAAACCACTTACTACTATTCCAATAACATAGGGGGCAAATCCCAGATATTTACAATATAGGGGTATTATTGGAAATAGCATTGAAAAGCGTAGAAAATGGAAAAAATATAAAAAATTCATGTATGGGATTGATATATTCAACTAATTTTTATTTCAAGGGGATTTTTTTTCTACCTCCATCACCTAAAAGAGATAAGGAAGGGTTAATGGGAGTGTATTGAGGATTTTTGTTGTTCAGAAATGACTTACATTTTAAAAGGCATACTAGAAGGTTAATACGCCCTAAAGTATAGACTATACCCCTCTTTAGCGCTGGTTCCTGGCTCCCTTTTGGGAGCCAGGTCCTTGTCCCTATCCTGCCTTGCCCACAATTAATGGATTAAAAAGGATTTACACAATTTTTATTACATTTACATTTTATTTCAGCTGTTTTTTTAATTCTCTTTTTAGGATTTTGCCTACTGGGTTTCTAGGCAACCCATCTACAATCTTCAATTTTTCAGGGAACTTATATTTTGCAAGGCCCATTTTTTCTAAATGTTCACATATCTCACCCAGTGTTATACTCTCTCCAGGGGTCAAAGTCACAAAGGCACAACCCTTTTCCCCAAGGACCTCATCTGGATATCCCACAATTGCCACTTCAGCTACCTTTGGGTGTGCCAATATTGCGTTTTCCACCTCCTGAGTGCTGATATTAAAGCCACCCCTTACTATTATGTCTTTTTTCCTTTCAAAAAAACCAATATATCTATGGTCTTTTATTTCAAATAGGTCGCCAGTATAAAAATATCCCTGGTCGTCAAAGGAGTTTTCTGTAATATCTGGTCGTTTAAAATAACATGGAATTACATTTGGACCTTTGTAGGCCAGCTCTCCTACCTCGCCGTTTTTTTTCACCTCTTTTCCTGTTGCAGGGTCTATTAGTTTTAATTTTATCCTCTCATTTAATAAATCTGATGACCACTTTGTGCCCTCCCTGCCATAAAAAGGAAAATGATCCACACGTTTATTTATATCAGGTACGTCCCTTACTCCTGCAATGATTCCAGTGCCTTCATTTTGTCCCCAGATGTTTCCTATATCAATATCCCACCTTTTTTTAAATTCTTTCATTGTGTGTAAGGATGGGGCAGCAGACCCCAAGGTCAAGTATTTAACTGAACTTAGGTCAAATTCATTTGACTTTGGATGCTTTATTATGATGTTTGCTATCGCAGGGACCAAGAGTGAGTAATTTACCTTTTCCTCAATTAATTGTCTCATAAACAAGTCGAAATTAAATGGATGATGTAGTACAAACGTCCCACCAAATATGAGCCATGGTAGGAATGTGGTACCAACTGCAGCCATATTTGTGAGTGGACCTGCAGTTATATATATAAAATCATCCTCTAGCCCCACAGAATCTTTTTGTATCAGTCCCTGGTTGATCCAATTGTTGTGACTAAGTGGACATCCCTTTGGGTCTGATTCTGTTCCAGATGTCCAACAAATAGTAAAGATCTCATTTGCATGTATTTTTATTCTTTTTAGCCTATCATAATCTGGATCTGTCTTTAACATCTGTCTTAAATCTTGATAGGATATAACCTGTTTTATTGAATTATTCTCATTTTTTATTTCCTCAGCCATTTTTATATGACTGAAACCTTTAAATTCATCAATGGTTATAAATAGTTTTGCCTCTGTTAGTTTTGATATATATGATAATTCTTTCTTTCTCCACTGCATGGGTACAGGACTAATAATACCTCCAGCTTTATTTATAGCCAGATATAATACTGCAAGTTCCCAACTGTTTGGTAATTGTACTATAACAATATCGTCTTTTTGTATGTTTAATTCCAAAAAAGATGTTGCCAATGCATCTGCAGCCCTTTTGAGTTCTGAATAAGAAATCCTTTCAGGTGATGTCTTAGTTAATTCTTCTTTGTTAATGGGGTCTATTATTGCAGTTCTATTAGGTGTGTTAGCCGCATTTTTTTCAAAATAATCTAAAAGAGTGGTAGTACCCCACCATCCTTTTTTTGTGTATTCATCTAACCTTTCTTTGGAAGCAAGTATCATTCGTTATCCTCCTATTGTTTGAATAAGTCTTTAAAGGTTATCCTTAGATCTCTTTTTAATAGTTTTCCTGTTGGAGTCTTTGGCAATGCATCTACTATTACCACCTTTTTGGGGACCTTAAATGGGGATAGATGTTTTTTGCAGTGTTCAATTATGTCCTCTTCAGTTAGGTCCTCACCTTTTCTTGGAACCACAATTGCGCACACAGCTTCGACCCATTTGGGATGTGGGATCCCTATAACTGCTACTTCTTCTACTCTCTTGTCTAAATAAATTGCCTCTTCTACTTCCCTACTGGCAACATTCTCCCCACCTGTCTTTATCATATCTTTTTTTCTGTCCACAACAGTTATATATCCCTCTTCATCCATAACGCCCAGATCACCAGAATGAAACCATCCTCCCCTCATTGCATCTTCTGTTTTTTCTGGGTCTTTAAAATACATAAGCATTACATGGGGGCCACGACCTGTAATCTCGCCAATAACCCCTGGCTCATCTATGGTGTTGCCCAAGTCGTCCTCTAACCTAGTCTCCATATTAAGGCCACCCTTGCCAGCTGAGCCCAATTTTCTCAGCGCATCTTCTGCTTTAAGTATAGTATGGTATGGTGCAAGTTCAGTCTGTCCATAATAATTATATATCTTTGCACCGGGAAATTTATCCAATAGTTCCTTTAATACTTCAACAGGCATAATAGAGGCACCATAATATAATTTTTTTAGACTCTTTAAATTATATTTTCCAAAATCTGGATGCCTTAGCAATCCAATCCAAACAGTTGGAGGTGCAAAGAACATTGTTGCCTTATACCTCTCAATGTTTTTTAAGATTTCTGACAGATCTGGAGTAATAAGTATATTTTCTCCTCCAAGCCAAAATATGGGGTTCATAAATACATCCCTTTGAGCACAATGATATATGGGAAGTGCATTTACATTGACATCCTCTGAATCGTAAACACCATCCACAATGCATCCCATATATTGTGCAAGTAATGATTGATGATTTATAATTACCCCTTTGGGTCTTGACTCTGTGCCACTTGTGTATGTCATTTGACATGGATCTTCTATCCTAAGTATAACATCAGGTTCAGTATCATTATATTTATCATACCATTCATCAAAGTCCATAAATTTACTATTAATTGGACCTTTACCTTCTCCTTGATTGGACCATATAAATGTCTTAACAGTATTCATGTCATCTATTACGTCTTTGACTAAAGGATATAATGTATCCTCTACTATGAACACCTTACTTTCTGAATGGTCTATACAATATTTTATGTCAGGACCATGCAATAAATAATTAATTGCAAGGTAGATAGCACCCATTTTACAACATCCAAACCATGTGAGTACATGGTGAAGGGTGTTGTGTGCTAGTATTGCAACTCTATCATATTTTTGTACTCCTAGATCTATTAATCCATTTGCCACTTTGTTACATTTTCTATCTAACTCAGGATATGTAAGGGATATATCATTGAATCTAAGTGCAGTTTTATTGGGATAATGGTATGCACTCCTTCTTAAGATGTCTGATATTACCCATCTATTTACCTTGTTATAGTGGGTTAAAAGAAAATTGACGTTTTCTTCTGTGATATTATTAAATCTATCCATAAATTCATTGGACATTTCCATTATCTCCCCCTCCTTAAATTTTATATGTTATGCATTTTTTGTATAAAAATCCCAATACATCTTTCTTATATCTTTTTTAGAAAATTTCCCCACACTGGTCTTAGGAATAGATTCAACAAATAACACACGATCAGGGAGTTGCCATTTAGCAAATTTTGGGGAAATAAAATCTAAGATATCTTTTTCTGTTATTTCCTTTGTTGGGTCCTTTAAGACCACTAAAGCAAGGGGTCTTTCTTCCCATTTTGGATGTGGGATTCCAACAACTGAGGCCTCTAATACTTCAGGGTGTGCCATTATACTATTTTCAAGGTCAATTGATGAGATCCATTCTCCACCACTTTTTATTAGGTCCTTAAATCTATCTGTGATCTTTAGATAACCATTTTCATCAACTGTGGCAGCATCTCCACTCTTCCAATATCCGTCTTCAGATATAGCGTGCTTGGTCCTTTCATCATTATAATATTTATAGGTAATCCATGGTCCTTTAAGGTAGAGTTCTCCAACTGATTTTCCATCCATGGGTATTTTATTCCCAGATGGGTCTATTAGTTTCCAGTCAATAAATGGGACAAAAAATCCCTGTTTTTTCTTGAGTTCCCATTTTTCCTCTTCATTTAACTCTAAATAGGGCTTTGGTTTATTGACGGTTACAAGGGGTGTAGTTTCACTGGCACCATAGGCATGGATTACCTCTGCCCCTAGTTCAGCATACTTTTTCATTAACGAGAGAGGGGGTTCTGTGGCGCCAGATATCATCCTTAGATTATGAAATTTTGGTTTGGGGTCCAGTTTTTCAATATAGTGTAACATTGGCAAAAAGATAGCAGGTGCGCCATTTGTAACAGTTATTTTTTCCTTTATTAATAGATCAACCAACGGGCCTGGATTTTCTGCAGAATAAAGTCCAGGAAATACTAGCTTGGCCCCAGTTAGTGGAGGACCAAAGAATGCCCCCCACCCATTGGCGTGAAACATTGGGACAATCTGGAGCATGGCATCCTCTGGTGTAACCTCAGAGAGCATAGTAATGATCATTGTGTGTAGACATATTGCCCTGTGGGAATAATAGATACCCTTGGGTCTGCCTGTGGTACCTGAGGTGTAGGCCCCACTATATGCAGAACTCTCATCAATCATGGGCCAATTAAAGGTATCTGACTTTCCATCTAATATTTTTTCATAATTAAATACCGGTGATAGGGAAGTCTCCTTATTCTTTTGATTTTCAGATATAATTACAAAGCCTTCAACCTTTGGTATAGAGCCTGACAATTCTTCGATTAAAGGGAGGAATAGTTCATTTAAGAAAATAAATCTTGTCCCAGAATGGTTAATCACATAAGTCCTGTCATCTTTTGAAATCCTTGGATTTAATTGCAAGAGAGCGGCACCGATTCCTGATATAGCAAAATAGAGTTCAAAAAATCTGTGCGAGTTTATTTCCATCACTCCCACACGATCCCCAGGTTTTACCCCTAAATCTTGGAGTGCATTGGCTAGTTTTGATATCCTTTTATAGGCTTCAAGATAGTTGTATCTAAACATGGAACCATCAAGATTTCTGGATGCAACTTCCCTTTTGGGGAACATAGTTGCAGCATACTTTATGATTTGAATGAGATTTAATTGATAGCCATCCCCCATGGTTGAAGGAAAACCCCTTATAGTTTTTTTCATAATATTTACCTCCTTATTAAACTGGGCGCCTGGTTAAAATGCTTTTTTAAAATATACACAGTGTTTACAAATAATGTCAATATATGTTGAGTATAAAATTAGACTATATTAATTTTTTATTTTACTGTTTAGTTGATCAATATTCATAATATTATTAATGGACTTTGATTAAAGTTAAACTTGCAAATTTAATGGCATATAATTAAGATTGAACTATAAAAAATTTAATCAAGGGGTTTTGCCATGAAAAAATTAGTTGTTTTTTTGTCTATAGTAGTTGGATTATTTGTGGTATTAATAGTGCTCGCATATTTAAATCTAAACACTATTGTTGAACAGGGGATAAAAAAAATTGGACCTAAGATTACAAAGACGTCTGTTAATTTGACCAGGGCAAAGATATCCCTATTTTCTGGACAAGGGGAACTATATAACTTTGCAGTGGGAAATCCCAAGGGTTTTACAAGCCCTTATTTGTTTAAGGTAAAAAAACTAGACATAGCCTTAAAACCAATGTCTCTTTTTAAACACACCATTGTCATAGACAAGATATATATATATTCTCCGTATATTGCCTATGAATACCGCAAAAATAAAAACAACCTAACTGTATTTCAAAAAAATATACAAGGTGAAACCCAACCAAAGGCCCATATGAAGACCAGGCCGCAAAATACCGCTAAAAAACAAAAACATATTTTTATCAAGGAACTTATCATTAAAAATGCACAGGTGGAAGTATTATTGCCTGAGCTTGGAATCAAGAAAAAACAAGTGGTTGTAAAAGAGATTAGGCTAAAAAACCTTGGGGGCAAAGGTAAATCAACAAAACAGATCATAGCTGAAATAACAAAGGCTATTTTAGACAAGGTGATCCCAGGTGTATCCCCTGTCCTAGGACAATTAAAATCAGGGCTAAAAGATGTTCAGTCAAAACTAAAGGGAAATTTACAGGAATTAAAACAAGGAACCCTTGACCAGGAAAAGGTGAAATCCCAAGTAAAGGGCCTAAAAGAACAATTTAAGGGGTTATTGCCTAAAAAATAGCTTGACCTTTGTACATTTATAACTATCGCAGCTTGTTGTATTAATTCCTCTTTTCTCAAAAGCTAGTGCAAATGAATAAAAGAGTAATCCTAAAAAAGGGACGGGATTTTTCTGTAATACATAGACATCCATGGATATATTCAGGGGCCATCTATAGAGTAGTAGGAGGGCCTGGGCCTGGAGACCTAGTCTGGGTGTTGGATTTTAAGAATGAACCCCTTGGCTGGGGGTGGTATTCCCCAGCATCCCAGATAAGGGTCAGGATGGTTTCATTTGACCCCAATGAAAAATACCATGAAGAAGCCATTTTTAATAGGATAAGACAGGCATATAATGCAAGATTAGAACAAAAATTTGCAATTGAATCCAATGCATATAGAATTATAAATTCAGAGGGTGATGATATCCCTGGACTTATAGTGGATAGATATTTAGACTATCTTGTGTGTCAATTTTTAAGTGTTGGTGCTCATATAAGACAAGAGTTTATAATCTCCTGTCTTAAAGAATTGATGCATCCACTGGGTATTTATGAAAGGTCAGATGTGGAAGTTAGATATAAGGAAGGACTTGAACCTTGTAGAGGTGAATTATACAAAAAGGTTCCAAATAGGGTAAAAATCAGGGAAAAGGATGTATTTTTTTTGGTGGATTTAAAAAATGGTCATAAGACAGGATTTTATTTAGATCAAAGGGAGAACAGATATTTTTTGAGAAAGATCTCAAAGGGCAAAAAGGTCCTAAATTGTTTTTCCTATACTGGGGGTTTTGGTATCCATGCCTTAAAAAAAGGGGCATTAGAAGTATGTAACATAGATAGGTCCATACATGCATTAGATATTTTAAAAGAAAATCTTGAATTAAATTCTATTCCAAGGGATAATACACAAATTATAAGGGAAAATGTGTTTAAAGTGCTTGACTTATATTATAGAGAAAAAAATTTTTTTGACATTATAATATTAGACCCTCCAAAATTTGTAAAAAACACATCTCAATTAAAAAACGGTTTAAGGGGATATAAAAAAATAAATACTAGGGCAATTAACATCTTGAGACCAGGTGGATATTTAATGACCTTTTCATGCTCTGGTCTTGTGGATAAATCTACCTTTAAAAAAATTATTATAAACTCAGCTATTGACTCATGCCGTGATATAAAAGTAATAAAAGAACTCTCCATGGGAGTGGACCATCCATATCCCCTTGGATTTTCATCAGCTATGTATCTTAAAGGACTAGTTTTACAGGTGGTATAAATGAATTATTATCCTATTTTTTTAGACCTCAGGGGAAAAGAATGTCTTGTTGTAGGTGCAGGGGGTGTTGGACAAAGAAAGATCCTATCCCTTGCCATGGCTGGGCCAATGAAAATACTCGTAGTAGATCCATATGTTGAAGACGATTTTTTTAATAAAATGCCTGAGTGTGTTGTATTTGAAAAAAGAAAATTTTTAGAATCAGATATAAACGGGAAATTTTTAGTGGTTGTTGCAACTGATAATGAAGATATGAATAGATACATAAGTGAGTTATGCAAAAAAAATAACATACTTTGTAATGTTGTGGATAGACCAGAGCTCTGTTCTTTTATAGTACCAGCAATAATAGATAAAGGAAGTATTAAAATTGCAATATCAACTTCTGGAAAAAGCCCCGCAATGGCAAGATATATTAAAGAAAAATTATTATACGAGATTTCTCCTGAAATAGTGATTTTAACAGAGATATTAGGAAGAATAAGGTCTTATGTAATAGGTATTGGTCTAAATAGTAGAGAAAATAAAAAAATATTTTCAAGTTTTATAAATCCTAAAATGCTTGATGCCATAAAATATAAAGATAAAAAATATATTGTATCAAAAATAAAGAGGATTTTACCATCACTAAGTGATAGAGAGATAGGAGAGTTGTTAAATGATATTTGGTAGCATGTTTGTTGGGATATTTTATACGTTGGGATTTATCCTGTGTTTAGTTGGATTCTTTAGAAAAAATTCTAAAATAGACAAGATTGCACTATCCTGTATATTGCTTGGATATATTGGGCACACTATAATTTTAATATTTAATATTTCAACCTCTATTTTTTTATCAAAGGGCCAATTTTATTTTAGCCTTTTTGTGTGGTTTTTGATCTTAATATTCTTCATCCTTATTTTAAGGATGCGTATCCAGTTCTTATCTCTTATAATTGGACCACTTGCCTTGATACTTTTTGTGTCATCCTTACTAGTCAACACAAAGATGCTACCTGTTCCCAAGACAATGGGTTCCCTTTGGTTTGGCACTCATATTTTATGTCTTTTTTTGTCCATTGCCTTGGTGACCATTGGGTTTGGGGTTGGTATCTTTTATCTATACATACACAGGCAGATAAAAAACAAATCATCGTCTAAGTGGCTTAAAGGCAATGGGTATTCCTTAGAGACCTTAGACAGGATAAACCACTGGGTAGTTGCCCTGGGCTTTCCCCTTTTTACAATAGGTATAGTTTCTGGTTTTATTTGGGCAAGGCTTTCCTGGCATAGGGTCTTTTCCTGGGATATAAAGGAGGTATGGAGTGTAATTATTTGGATAATTTTTGCATATTTATTTCATCAGAGGATGGCCATAGGGTGGAAAGGCAAGAAACCCGTGGTGCTTATCTGCTGGATATTTATGCTAAGCCTAATCTCTTTCTTAATAATAAATAATTTTTTCCCAACCCATCATAGCTTCAGGTAGTACGGAATCTGAAAATGGATAAACATATATATTTAATTGGAATAAATCATAAGACTGCGTCTGTGGAAATCAGAGAAAAATTTGCCCTGGCTGAAATTAGCCCAAGGAGTTTTTTAGACGATACCCAATCATCCATTTTAGATGAAATAATATGTCTTTCTACGTGTAATAGGGTAGAAATCCTGTTTGTTGGAAAAGGGGAGTATAACTTAGTTGATTATGTGGTGGATAAATGGACTCATCTTTGTGGACAGGAAAGGAAGAACTTGGCCCAAGCCCTTTATATTTACAAGGATAGTGACGCCATCTCCCATTTATTTGAAGTTGCCTCTAGTTTGGATTCAATGGTACTTGGTGAACCACAGATACTTGGACAACTAAAGGATGCCTTTAAACGGGCAGCAGATGAGTCTACTACAAAGGCTATCTTAAATAGGCTACTTCACCGAGCCTTTACAGTGGCCAAGAGGATTAGGACTGAGACAAGGATTGCTAGGAGTGCTGTATCTATTAGTTATGCTGCAGTGGAGCTTGCAAAGCGTATTTTTTCTGACC
>JALWFY010000118.1 GCA_027013815.1 Desulfohalobiaceae bacterium
CCATCCAATAGTTTTAGGCCATTAAATTCAGCAGTAGATACGATACGATCTAATTCAGCCATTTTTTGTTGATATTCTTGATTTAGGTCTTGTCTGTCAGAATCAGTTAGAGCATTAGATGCCTGGACAGCGAGTTCTCTCATTCTCTGTAGGATATTGGACATTTCATCCATATTTCCTTCTGCGGTCTGCATCATAGAGATACCATCATAAGCATTTCTAATTGCTTGATTTAGACCTCTGATTTGAGCAGTCATTCTTTTAGAAATAGAGAGTCCAGCAGCATCATCAGCAGCAGAGTTAATTCTGAGTCCCGTGGAAAGCCTGAGTTGGTTCTTGGCCAAGGCATCGCTTGCTTTCCTTAAACTATTTTGTGCAATTAAAGACGATATGTTTGTATTAATTGATAGAGCCATATTCAACCTCCTTTGTTTCCTGATTTCTTCTACTTTTATCTATCTCTTCGGCAGGAGATTGAAATTCTTTAGACAAGAAAATATTTCATCAGACTAAAGTTCCGAAAATTGCATGTTGGGTGTTTGGACCACGTCAAAGTCTTCAAGAAGGTCATTAGGAAATGGAGATAATTAAGGTTGTTATAAGATTTTGGATTTTGAATTCTGGATTTTGGATTAATTTTTAAAAGGGATTTTAATTCAAAATTCAAAATTTATAATTCAAAATTTAACAAATAGCCTTTAGCCATTATGAACAAGGGGTTAGAATTGAAAAAAACGTAAATTTTTTTCACGTTTTTCAAGGAAAAAGCATAATTGTATCCTTTTGGAATGAGGTGCCTTGAGATTTCTGAAAGTGCCGACTTTGACGGAGGCCTGAAGATACTTAATACTTTTTATTTCTTTTCCATATTTTTCCAAGTGTTAAGATAAGAATCAAACTGTTCCTGAATCGCCTTATATTTTAATACTACTTCTTCCAAGTTAGAATATTTTTTGACCATCTGTTCTTCATACTCCTTTACATCGTCCTGGGCCTCAGTATATTTTTCATTTAAGTCATCGATTTTATCTTCAATGGATTTAATAGTATTAGGTATTATTCCAGAAGAGGTATCAGTATAAGTGGATAGCACATTTTTTAATCTGGTTCCCACCCCATTGTCGCCAGTAAAAAGAGCAACTACGTCATCAGGATGGGAATTTAGTGCATTTTGAAATGTAGTTTGATCAAATTCTAGGGTCCCATCATCATTGAACTGGATTCCAATCTGAGATAAGTACTGATAGTTGTTATCTGCTGTACCGCTTACAGCCTCAGAAAGTATAGCCCTTATGTTATTTTGGGACCCTCTGGCAATGGAATCACCAAGAAGAGGTCCTGCTTGTTTATTTTCCAGGTCATATGATGCATTTTCATCCATAAATTTATCAAAATTGTTATATGCATCCACTAAGGACTGTATTTTGTTTGATATGTCTTCTGTATCAATTGCAACATTTACTGTTGCACTTCCTGAATTTTCTATGGTTAATGTAACACCTTGAATTATATCATTAATTTCATTAGACGACCTACTATAGTTAATACCATCTACGTTTATTTGTGCATCTTCTCCTAACTGTGCATCTTGTGCCTCAGTTGCACCTGTTGTGTATAAATCTCCAGATAAATTCACCCCAGTAGTAGAACCTCCAGAATCTGTGGTGATCTGCTTGGTCCCTGATCCTGTATCTTCAGATAACAGGCTAAGTACATATTGAGGTGAGTCATCAGTTCCAATATTTGTAACTGAAGCATATACAGAATTATCATCATCTGTAATAGTATTGGCAAGATCATTTAAAGTTGTGGAACTATCTGTTGTATATGAATAAAGGGTTCCATTGTGATAAAAGGATAATGTAACATTATCTTGGATTAATGTGGAGTTATCTGGATCGCTTATTCCTAGGGTAACTCCTGTTGCTGGGTCACCGTCATCCACTCCAATTACAAGGTGATGGGCTTTGGCAATATTGGATACAGTAATAGAATAAGTCCCTGTATGCGCAGAACTAGATGTACTTACGTTTACAATACTTTCATCAGAAGAAGATGCAGTTTTGGTCAAAAAGGAATTAGAGTTATCTATTTGATCTGCAGCACTATACAGATCTACGAGCTTGGAATCCAGAGAACTGTAATTGTCTTTCCTGGACTGCTCGTCCTGGATGTCTTGTTGAATCGGAGTAAGTAACTGATATTGTTTTACCTTAACAAGTTGATCTACTATATCTGTGGGGAGTCCGCTTGGTCTTCCATTAGGATATGCGTTATATATAGATCCTAAGGCCATTTTTATCTCCTACGAATAGTTTTTATCGTCCTTGTAGTAGCTGTAGGGCAAGGGATGGATTTTGATTGGCTTGGGCGAGTATTGCAGCTGCTGCCTGTCGCTTGATATTGTTCATAGTAAGTTCTGCTGATTCCTTTGCAATATCTGCATCCACAATCCTGGAGTTGGCATCTGTTAATTTTTGTACATAATTATTGAGATTATTTATTGTAGATTGTAGTCTATTTTGAATTGCACCAAGAGTGGCCCTGAATCTGTTTAGATCATTTATTGCTTTATCAATCCTGTCAATTGCCTTGTTTGCATTTTTTGCTGATAAAATATTTGTATCTTTCAAATACATTTGTTGATTTGCAGCAGAAAATTTATAAACATATCCATCTGTTTGAACTCCTCCCTGGGTAGTTATATTGGCATTACCCGTTGTATATGTGAGCCTATTGGTCCTTTTAGTAAAGTCCACCTTTCCATTGCTTACTGCAGAACCAGCCGAAGTAGTGACCTTATTAAAATTTATATTCCCAGCGTGACTAGTCTCTGCAGAGGTCCCTCCAGTGCTCTTTACATTTGGTGCCCAGTAGTCACTGAAATTAAATTTAGATGGTCCTGTTATTGTAACCTGTCCCCTGATCACTGTTACGTTTGCGTTGGTGAGTTTGAATGCGTGTGTTCCATCAAAGGCATCATTAGCGCCCGCAGTGAATCCAGCAGTGCCCACCAGATGAGCACCGTTATTAAGTGCATTATTAATAAAGAATCCATTTACACCATCAAAGGCATTGTGGAAGGTCTTAATATGGACGTTTCCAGTGGTGTGCTTTGCAACTCCACTTGCCTGTGTGCCAGCCCTTTCAGTGATCTTGATATTTCCACCGTCTAGGTTATTTAATTTTAGTTTTCCATTGTCAGTAATCTTTGCAGTGACACCTAGGGTCTTAGACATCTTATTAATAGCTGCAGCTATTGTTGATGCCCCGATTTTGGCAGTTGCTGTGACAGTTGCAGCAGATCCATTTGCCAGATGGGTCTTTAATGTTTTT
>JALWFY010000119.1 GCA_027013815.1 Desulfohalobiaceae bacterium
TGGGGCAAAATTCTTTGAAAATATCTGGCACATACAATAAACTTTTCTTTTCCTTGGAAAATATTTGGGAGGAGACATAAGTTTATAAGCCCTTTTTCTACGTCATTTGCTTGAATACAAAGGCCTTTTACTTGCGTTGGGGTATTTAATATGGGATGTAATATTTCATATCCCCAGATGAGATCATATCCATTGTCGCATTCTTGGATGAGAACTGGTATTAAATCCTTACATGGATATGAAAAATTATTCAATCTCCCCTTTAATAGGGTCTTTGAAAATAGCCACTCCCCATTTGTGTTAATAGAACTACATTCCACTTCCACAAGTCTTTTTATATTACCCATCTGCAGAAAACACCTCTACCCTATTCTTACCCTTCTTTTTTGCAATATATAAGGCCTTATCTGCTTCTTCTATCATTTTATCACAGGACTTTAAACCATCATATGTAGTAGATACACCACCACTAATAGTTATCTTTATCCCAGATTCCACTACATTTCCCTCTGAATCTCTTATTATAAAATTGTATTTCTCCACCCCTGACCTGATAAGTTCGGCGAATTCATATCCTTTTGATTGATCAAAATCTTCCAATACAATGCAAAATTCCTCTCCACCATATCGAGCAGCAAAAAAATTACCTTTTGTAGCTTTGGTCAGGTACTTCTCTCCCTTGGACTTTATTATTTTGGCAACCATTATTAGCGCCTGATCCCCAATCCTATGACCATATTTATCATTTATGTTTTTAAAATCATCTATATCAAACATCAATATACAACATGGAATTCTATTTTTATGACATTTTTTTAATATCTTATGCAAATAGATATCTAAAAATTTTCTATTGTATAGAGAAGTCAGACCATCTAATTGTACCTCTTCATATAATTTTTTTACATCACTATCTATTAAACTAATTACTTTTTTAAATGCCCTTTTAATTTTTTCTATTGAAACTTCAATATCATCTGTCTTTTCAATTATAGATATTGTGTGTTGTTCCAAACTTTCTATATGTTTTCTCCTTAAAATAGATATTTCAGCAAATTTTTTTATCAATTCAGTAGTCTCTTTTAAAGATTCATTAATCTTTTCTTTATAAGGCTCAAAAAATATATTCCCAAGTTCCTTAATTATTCTATCATATTCCTGTGCATCAAATTTTTTCTTTTTTATTACACCTATAAGTAGGGCCTGTATCTTTTCCTTTTGATTGTTTGTCAGATAAGAATAATCGGATATATATCTCAAATATAAGATAAGCGTCTGCCATCTCCCGTCCTCAGGCACTCCAATCTTTTTAAGACGTCGGAGTACATGTTCTACACTTGTCTTTTCTGGAGCAAGTAACATATCATACCCCTCCTCTATTTCAGATTCATACATCTCCTCTCTCCAATCAATTCTGAAAAAATTCCTTATACGCCAGATAAGTTGCATATAAATCAAATTTACTACTTATTTCATAAGGGCTATGCATTCCCAAGATCCCAGGACCAAAATCTATTATATCCATACCATAACGTGCCAAAAATTTTGCCACAGTACCACCACCCCCTTCATCTACCTTTCCAAGTTCAGCCATCTGCCATGGTATGTTTTTTCTATTTAAGATATTTCTTAAAAAGGCAATATATTCAGCACTCGCATCATTTGCACCAACCTTGCCCCTATGTCCTGTAAATTTACAAAATACTGGCCCATATCCTAGCTTAGAGGAATTCAGTTTATCATGGAGCTCTTGATAATCAGGGTCCAATGCACCATGCACATCTGCAGATATACCCTTTGTGTTTAAAAATACATCAGATATATTTGTATCCCTATCCCAATTATCTATCATCTCTCTAATTATATATTCCATAAACATAGACCTAGCGCTAGATGCACCCTCAGAACCTATTTCCTCTTTATCCCAAAAAACTGCAACCATTGTATATTCTGGCTCCTCTACATCAAAAAATGCCTTATATCCACAAAATGCGCATATGCGATCGTCTTGTCCATATCCGCCAATCAAGGAACCATCTAGACCTACTATACGAGCTGAATAGGCAGGTACCAATTGGAGCTCAGCACTGTAGAGGTCTTGTTCTGTAATATTGTATTTATCATACAATATTTTTAATACATTGAATTTTATTTTTTCTTCTATGTCTTTATCCTGTCCAGAATCAGGAATAGATCCAACAACTGCATTCATCTTTTCGGCCTCAAATGCCTCAGATAACTTCTTTTCATTTTGCTTATATGCCAAATGGGGAAGTAGATCTGGTATAACAAAAACAGGATCTTTTGGATCCTCTCCTATTTTTATATTTATCTTTGTCCCATCTGTTTTTACTATTACACCATGAATAGACAGTGGAATTGAAAACCATTGATGTTTCCTAATCCCTCCATAATAATGGGTCTTTAACATTGCAAGATATGTATTTTCATGTATTGGATGTTGTTTTAAGTCTAATCTTGGACTGTCTATATGTGCCCCTAACATTCTAAGGCCATGTTTTATAGGACGTCTTCCTTTTTTAACTAAAATAATTGTCTTATCTTTTAATTTTCTATAAAAAATTCCATTTTTTAATTCCTGAGAAATATTTTTTGAAATACATATATCCTCAATCCATCTAACTGTTTCTCTCTCAGTCTTACACGAGTTCAAAAAATTTATATATTCAAAACCAGTATTATCTATATTCTTTTCCTCTCCTTTAAAAATCTCATAACAATCCTTTGGTTTATGAAACAGAATATCTTGCATAGCTACCTCCTACCTAATTCTTTGATATAAAATTATATGCTTGTTTAAGCACAGAGGGAATAATACTTAGATCTTGTTTTAACAGGGTCCTAACATCAAGGAAAAAAGAATCTTCTTCAATAATGCCTACCATTGGAGGGTCTGTGTTCAACAAGGCGTTTCTAAGATCTTCCACATTTTTGCAAAATAATGGAACTAGCTTGACTAAGTAGGTAGGTAGGTCCTTTTCTGGGCTAGCCCCTCCCCCTACCCTTGAATTCCCTCTTTTTATTGATACATTATATATATCTCCCACCTCTTTTTTTAATTTCATGGCCAAGGACCTTGCCCTATTTTGTATTGTCCTAATGGGCATTAAAATCATCTTCAAAGTTGGAATCCTTTCCTTTGCAATCTCAGGGTCTTTATACAATCTAAGGGTGGCCTCTAATGCAGCCAAGGTCATTTTATCTATTCTAAGTGCCCTATTTAAGGGATTTTTCTTTATCTTTTCAATATATTCTCTCTTGCCCACAATTATTCCTGCCTGAGGTCCACCTAAGAGTTTGTCCCCACTAAAACTGACCACGCTGGCTCCTTTTTTAATCCTATCCTGTACTGTTGGCTCATTAATATCTAAATTACCTTGAAAATTAATTAGATTCCCGCTCCCAAGGTCTTCAATAACAGGAAGGTCATACCTGTTTCCAAGTTCTACTAATTCCTTTAACGATACCTCTTTATGGAATCCAATGATCCTAAAATTTGAGGTATGTGCCTTAAACAAGGCTGCTGTCTCAGGATTTATTGCCCTTTCATAATCATATACATGGGTCCTATTAGTGGCACCAACTTCCTTTAATACTGCCCCACTGCTCGCCATTACGTCAGGAATCCTAAAGGAACCTCCAATTTCAATCAATTCGCCCCTTGAAACTATTACCTCTTTCCCCTTAGCAAGGGTGCTTAAGACAAGGAGTACTGCCCCAGCATTATTATTCACTACAAGAGCTCCCTCGGCTCCAGTGAGTTCAAGTAATAGATCTTCTACTAGAGAATACCTAGATCCCCTCTTTCCTGTGTCCAGGGAAAATTCTAAATTTGTATAATGGGAACATCCATAGACCACTGCTTCAATGGCATCAGGACACATAATGGACCTGCCAAGATTAGTGTGAACCACAACCCCTGTTCCGTTTATCACACGTCTATACTTTGGTCTTGTGGCCTTTTTTAAAAAATCCAATATATATCTTTTTTCAATACGTAATTTAAGATCATGTTCTCTAGTAATCCTTTCTTCTCTTATATCCTGCCTTAATCCATCTAAAAACATATTTATCTTTTCTTTTAAAAAACTCCGGGGCAGGTCCCTAAATTCTTTTTCTATTGACTTTAAAATAACATCTACAGATGGTATGAGTTTGAAAAGATTCTCCTTCAATCTATCCCCTCCTAATAAATAATACTATTCTAATTGATTTTAACAAAAAATTTTTATTAACAAAGTCTTGACCAAAAGACAAACAATTTATATAGTCTTTTTCCGCACGCGCCCGTAGCTCAGTAGGATAGAGCATTGGACTTCTAATCCAACGGTCGGGGGTTCGAATCCTCCCGGGCGCGTCTTTTTTTTGCCCTTTTTATCCCCCTATTTTTTCTCAATTTTTTATCATAACCTCTTAATTTTTAACATTTTTTTTGCCTTTTCCTCTCATTTCTTTTTCTCATTTTTCTTGTCTTTTTTGATATTTTTATATCTCTTTTTATCTCCCTTATTTTTCATTTTGGGTATCCAGATTAAAATGGACGTAAGGTTTCACACAAGATAAGAAAAAGTTACAGGGTATGTTAAAGGGATTCAAGGAAGGTGGGCAATAAAAAATGCCCGGGGCCAGAATCGAACTGGCACGGGGACAAGGCCCCAAGGGATTTTAAGTCCCTTGCGTCTACCAAATTCCGCCACCCGGGCAATAACAAAAGCATAAATATAGAAAAGTTACACAAAAGTCAACTCTTATAAATTAAAGAATTTTATTTTAATGGGAAATTTCTTCTAAAAAAAGAGGGGGAATTCCCCCTCTTTTTTGCTACCATCTTTTATGCGGCCTGTATCTCTATCTTTTTTGGTTGCAGTTTTTCAGCCTTTGGCAGGGTTAGGGTAAGTACTCCATTCTTTAGATTTGCACCGATTTTTTCCCTATCAACTGCATCAGATAAGGTAAATTGTCTTACATATTTAACATTTCCAAACTCTGTCCTTAATATATTTTTTCCTTCAAATGAAGGATAATTAGTAGTAGCCTCTATGGTCAACACATCTTTTTCCACAGAGATATTTAAATTGTCCTTTGAAACCCCTGGAAGATCCATCACTATATAATAGGAATCATCCTTATGGATTATATCAGTAAAAGGTTGAACCTTGGGATATTCTTCTTTTTTTACAATTTCTTCTGCCATATTATCACCCCCTTTTTATATTTCATTTTAATAAATTATGACTCAATTTGAATTTTCTTTGGTTTTACTTCTTCTGCCTTTGGTAATACAATTTCTAAAACACCATCTTTCATTTTAGCCTTTATATTATCCCTTATAACATCAACATTTAGATTTATAATCCTTTGAAAATATCCTGTTGGTCTTTCCTGACGAATGTACTCTACATCCTCTACTTTTCTCTCTCCTTTTAATATTAAACTTTTGTCAGCAACTGTTAAATCAATATCTTTTACATCAACCCCAGGTAACTCCATTACCACATAAATATTATTATCATCTTCTGCAATATTCATTGGTGGATATGCTAATCTTCTTTGACTAATCTCAAGTGGAGACCAAATTTCATCAAAAAATTTTTCTATTGTCCGTGGTATATCATATAGTGTATTAAAATCTAATACCATATTCCATCACCTCCTGTTTTATTATTTTATATCATATTTTTCATAAATAAAAATAAAATGAATCTAGGAGGTGTCAAGGGTAAAAAACAAAATTCTAACCCTGTTTTTCATAATCCTCTAATTTTATAACCTCTTCTATAAGCATTATAGGGATTTCTTCTTTTATGGGATATACTAATTTACAATTATAACAAATGAGTCCATCTTCTTTTTCTGTAAGTTCCAAGTCTCCTTTGCATTTGGGACATGCAAGTATTTCCAAGAGTTCCTTATTTAAGGCCATATCCTTCTCCTCCATCTAGGTTTAGATTTTTGCTTGTTTGAATCATTTGACTAAATAAAAATAACCAAATAAAAGGTCTTAAGAGGTATCTAAAATGAATTTTTATCTAGGATATTTAAAAAAAATATAATTCACAAGTAATTTTTAAAGGGTGGACAAATTATGGATCTAATAGATTTACACGTACACACCACTGCATCTGATGGAACAATGAGCCCTGAGCAAGTGGTTAAATTGGCAAAACAAATAGGACTCAAGGCCATTGCTATAACTGATCATGACACCACTAAGGGACTCAAGGAAGCAGCTTTGGCTGGGGACAAATACAACATAGAGGTAATTCCAGGGTGTGAGTTAAGTGTAGAATACCCAAAGGGGCAAATGCATATAGTTGGACTTTTTTTGCCTATAAAGCCAAAACACTTAAATAGTGAGCTAGAATACTTAAGAAACAAAAGACATTCTCGCAATAAGGATATAATCAAAAAATTAAATCAAGCAGGGGTAAACATCTCTTATGAGGATGTATTGGATATTGTTGAACCTGGGGCCTCAGTTGGGAGACCCCATATTGCAAGGGTGTTGGTCAAAAAAGGCGTGGTCAAAGATATCAAAGAAGCATTTTCAAGATATATAGGGCCAGATGGGATAGCCTATGTGCCAAAGACAAAATTTACCCCCCAAAAGGCCATCTCTATCTTAAAAAAAGAAGGTGCAATAGTGATCTTGGCCCACCCATTTTCCTTAAATTTAGATTTTGATGAATTAAGACAAGAGATTAAAAATTTAAAACTAATGGGTCTAGACGGTATGGAGGTGTATTATTCAGAACACAACCCTTATCAAATACAAGGTTATTTAAAACTATGCAATGAAATGGACCTATTGGTTAGTGGTGGTTCAGATTTTCATGGAACAGTAAAAAAGGATATCTCCCTTGGAACAGGAAAGGGCAATTTAAAAATACCTTATATTTTATTGGACACCATGAAAAAATATAGACAAAATAGGGGTTTATAGGTGTTTATACCTGAACTTTTATGTCCAGCTGGCAATATGGATAGGCTAGAGACCTGTATAACCTATGGGGCTGATGCCGTTTATTTAGGGGGCAGTGATTTTAATTTAAGGGCAAAGAACGCTAATTTTTCTAATACAGAATTAATAAAGGCCATATCCTATATAAAAAAACACAATAAAAAAGTATATCTTTGCCTGAATATTTATGCATATGAGGAACAAATTCCAGCGATAAAAGAGTATTTGCATGAGATTAAAGACCTAGATATAGACGGGATCATAGCAGCAGATCCAGGGATAATTACCCTTTTAAAACTACATCTCCCCAATGTTCCCATACACCTATCTACACAGGCCAATACATCGAATAGTCAGTCAATCAAGTTCTGGAAAGAGTTGGGAATAAAAAGGGTGAACCTTGCACGAGAGTTAAATATGAGACAAATAAAAAATATTAGGGCTGCTATTCCTGATATTGAATTAGAGACCTTTGTGCATGGCGCCATGTGTATGGCAATATCTGGTAGATGCCACTTGAGTGCATATTTAAATTCCCGACCTGCAAATCAAGGAATGTGCACCCACCCATGTAGATTTTCATATAAAATAAAAGGGGTTGCAGTAGAAGAAGAACAAAGGCCAGGGAAAATACTTTGGGAATATTTTGAAGATCAAGGCTTTAGCTCTTTTTTTGCAGCACAAGACCTATGTCTTATTAAGTATTTAAAATGGTTTATATCAAATAGGATAAATTGCTTAAAGATCGAGGGCAGGATGAAGACAAGCTCTTATCTAGGACCTGTTGTAGATGTGTATTCCACTGCCTTAAAAGATATAGGGGAAAAAAACTTTAGACTAGGATATTATTTAAAAGAGCTTACTCCAGCACATACAAGGACGTGTAATACAGGCTTTTTCTTACCCCATAAAAGGATAAATATAATAAGTCCACCAGATATCAAACAAAATATAGTATTTAAGGTAATAGAGGTACTATCTAAAGACAAGTATCTTGTTTCCATAAGACATAAGATAGACCTGTCAAAGGATTTGGAAATCTTAGTCCCAGGGCTAAAGAGACCCAAAATTCCTAGTAATAAATACGCATTTGAAGACAAATCTGGAAAGAAATTAAGAGAGGTAAACTCAGGTATACACTGTTTTTTCAGATTTGCCACATATGATTTAAAAGAAAACTATCTTGTAAGGGAGGTTATATAATGGACACAAATCGATATTTCTTTAAAAATGGAATACGATTTGAGTGTACTAGATGTGGTATATGTTGTACTGGAGAACCAGGTACAGTATATGTAAACAAAGAAGAGGTATATAAAATTGCAAAATATCTAAATATAGAAGTAGATGTTTTAAAAGAAAATTATCTTTACCCCTTTCGCGATTCATATAGTATAAAAGAATTAGAAAATGGAGATTGTATATTTTTTAAAGATGGATGTAGTATATATCCTGTTAGACCCATGCAATGCAGGACATATCCATTTTGGATGATGAATCTTAGGAATGAAAAAAGATGGGAACAAGTAAAAAAAGAATGTCCTGGTATTGGAAATGGTCGTATTTATACAGCAGATGAAATCATTGAAATAATAAATAATAGTCCAATATAATTGGAAATCTCTCTGAGATTATAAGTAAAAATCAGGGTCAAGAAGTTGATTTCATTTATTAATAGCCTTGTGATCATATCTCCTATATTTATTATTATGTGTTGTGGCGCCCTTATCAGGACAATGGGATTAATTGATGCTCTATATATCACTAGCTCTAATAAACTACTATACTACTTCTTTCTCCCTGTTTTCTTATTTCTAAATATTTATTCATCTCACCTAAAACATCCCTTAAACATTAAATTAATAATAGGTTATATAATAGGCACATTGGCAACCTTTATCTTGAGTTATATATTCACCTGTTTGAGAAAATATCCCCCTTCTATAAAAGGTACCTTTGTACAGGGCTCTTTTCGTGGAAATATTGGATATATTGGACTTGCAATTGTATTTAATACCTTTGGAAAAATAGGATTATCTACTGCAAGTATCTTGCTTGGTTTTTTAACTCCTTTTATCAATTTTTTATCTATATTATCTTTTTTGATACCAGAAAAGAAGACAAAAGGATTAAATAATTTGTTTACATTAATTAAAGAAGTTGCAGTAAATCCCATCATAATCTCTTCTGTTCTTGGTATCTTGTTCAATAGAGCTCATATTCCAGTTCCTGATATAATAATTACAACCCTTTCCTATATATCAAAGGTAACGCTTCCACTAGCTCTATTTATAATAGGTGCATCAATCCATTTACCAAAATTTAATAAAGATATCTTTATACCTATATTTGTGAATATATTTAAACTTATTATTATGCCCATGTTTATTTGGATTTTTTTAGTATTCTTTCACATAACTGGTACTGATTTATACATTGGAATAATTTTTGCTGCTGCCCCCACTGCTGTAGTTACCTATGTGTTCGCATCTCAATTTAATGGAGATATGGAAATTGCATCACTAATAGTTGTTATATCAGTAATATTATGTTTTTTTACATATCCTTTAATCTTCCAATTAATGTCTATATAAATAATTATCTCTAGGTCATATCTTTTTTCTATCCTTAGTTGACAAAAAATATTGATATAGAGTAAAAAATTAGACTATGAAATATCCAGAATATGATATTGTCATTGCAGGTACAGGACCTGGAGGGGCCACAGTTGCAAGAGAAGCAGCCAAAAGAGGCAAAAAGGTGTTAATGTTGGAATGGGGCGACAACCGTCCAATCAATGGGACAGTGGTCCAGGCCTTTAAAAATGCCCTTTTCCCAGGCAGGGGACTGCTCATTACCCCTGAGCTATTAGCCATAGTAAGGGGGATTACAACTGGAGGAAGTTCTATATACTATTATGCAACTGCCTTTGACCCACCTATAGATCTCTTTAAAAAATATGGCATAAAAATAGATAATGAAGTTGAAGAAATACGCAGAGAACTTCCAATTGCACCTTTGTCTGACCAACTATTCGGCAAAATGGCAAAACGGATCATGGATAGCGCCCAGGACCTTGGTTATGCATGGAAAAAATTAAATAAATTTATATACCAAGAACGTTGCCATCCTGATTGTTATCAGTGCAATTATGGTTGTCCTTATGGGGCAAAATGGAATGCCCGCATGTATGTACACGAGGCCCAATTAAAAGGGGCTAGATTAATCAACCTGGCAAAGGTCAAAAAGGTAATTTGGGAAAACAACCAGGCCGTTGGACTTGAATACAAGAGATTAGGAGTAACACACAAGGTCTTTACACATAAGATAGTAATTGCTGCTGGAGGCATTGGCTCACCTATTATCCTCAGGAACTCTGGCATTAAAGAAGCTGGATATAATTTCTTTTTTGACCCCCTAATCTGTGTAATGGGCAGTGTGAGGGACATAAAAGGGGGGAGAGAGATCCCCATGGCAAGTGGTGTGAATATCGATGAAGATGGTTATATAATGACAGATATGACAGTACCTACAGCCCTGTACTCATTTTTTACAACTACGGTATTTCGCTTCCATAAATTATTCTCCCATAAAAACACCCTACAGATAATGGTTAAACTCAAAGACCGATTAGGAGGTAGGATAACTGATAAGGGTGGAGTTCGAAAAAGACTAAGTAAAAATGACCGACAACGCCTTATGCGTGGTTATGTGAAGGCCAAAGAAATCCTTAAAAAAGCTGGGGCCAGAGATATTTTTAAGACCTGGTATGTAGCTGCTCATCCTGGGGGAACTGTCAAGATAGGTGAACTAGTAGATAAAAATTTACAGACCAAATTTGACAACCTATTTGTGTGTGACTGCTCTGTTATCCCAGAGGCATGGGGACTCCCTCCAACTTTTACCCTCCTGGCATTGGGTAAGAGACTGGCCAAACATCTATGTAATTAACAAAATGGGCTAATTGGTTAATTGTGTTAAATGAGTACAACCATTGACATTAACCAATCAACCAATTAGCCACTACAGTTATTCAACCACCTCATAGCCTGCATTTATCCAGGCCTTCATACCTCCAGCAAGACTATGCACATGGGTAAATCCATTCTTTTGCAAAAAACTTGCAGCAATATTTCCCCTATAACCAACCCCACACGTAACAACTATTTCTTCATCTTTTGGAAGATCTGGGGGAGAGTTTAAGAGCTCAGGCAAAGGGATATGTTTGGCTTCTTTAATATGGCCCATATTCCATTCTGCTAGGGTCCTAACATCAAAAAAATGTTTGTAATCTCCTGATTCCAGTTTTTCTTTTAATTCATGTGCTGATATCTGATAGAGTCGTCCAATTGGCAGTCCTTCTTCTTGCCATGCACTAATACCTCCATAAAGATAACCAACTATATTGTCATATCCTATCCTGTGGAGTTGGTCACACATGGCATTATATTCATCCTCATTATCAACTACCAATATTAGCTGGGCATTGGGATCAATTACCATACCTATCCAATTTGCACTTTGAGGAGCAAGGCCAATATTAATAGAACCAGGTATATGAACTCCTCCAAATGCAGCAGTGTCTCTAGTATCTAATATAGTTGCCCCTTTGTCTATCTCTTGTTTTACCTGTAGGGGGGAAAGATCCTTTATTATGGGACATCTTTCCAAAAGAGGTGGACCCTGTAAGTTGGTTTGGATAATATGTGTAAAGCTCTTT
Organism: Desulfohalobiaceae bacterium; assembly: GCA_027013815.1. Taxonomy (GTDB): domain Bacteria; phylum Desulfobacterota; class Desulfovibrionia; order Desulfovibrionales; family Desulfothermaceae; genus Desulfothermus. The sequence continues at coordinate 11,703 of JALWFY010000119.1, forward strand.
GGTCTTTCAGGAAACCCCTGGGACATTGTCTTAATGAACTCCTGTCTAGAGAGTTTTAATAGGGGGTTATGTCTCATTTCAAATCCAATAGTAGAGATTGTCTTAGAGCTGAGCCCTTTTCCACAAAGAGAGCCTTCTCCATGGGCAGGATATACCTCAAGGTCTTGGGGGAGTTTTTTGAGTTTCTCATATAGGCTATTATAGAGATTGTTGACCTGCTCTTCCAATAACTCCTCTCCAGCTAAATCTGGGCGACCAATGTCTCCAACAAAAAGACAATCTCCAGTTAAAACAAGCCATGGTTCCTCACTTCTAGACCCATCAGTGACCAATATAGAAATAGAATGAGGGGTATGCCCTGGGGTTTTTAGGATCTCTAGCTTGACATTTCCAAAATAAAAGACATCACCCTCCTTTATTGGATTAAAACTATATTTCGCAGGGGTGCCTTCTAATAAATAAATTTCAGCACCAGTCCTTGATCTCAATTCCATATTACCACTTACATGGTCAGCATGGATATGAGTTTCAAAGATATGAGTAATCCTCATACCATATTTTCTGCTCAGGTCTATATAATCCTGCACATCTCTTTTAGGATCAACTACACACGCTACTTTTCCCTGAGGACAACCAATAAAATAGGATAAACACCCCATGCCTTGTACTAAAATTTGTTTAAAAAACATAACTAATCCCCCATAAATTTTGGATTATAAATTTTGAATTAAATTAGGAATAAAATTCTGTTGGGACAAAACTTAACCCAAAATTCAACATTCAAAATCATATTCCCTTTCACTTTGATTATTTCAATTTCCCTATGACTTTCCTGAAAGCTATGATGCTGCCCTGCCCCCAACTTAACTCACCATTAAATATAATATTTAAGATATAAAAACAACCCTCAATCTTTCATTTTGTGCCAAGAATAGTAATTAGCCATTCTACCAATTGTCCCCCTATCTTTTATATAAGAAATCAAATTTATTATTGACAACACAAAAAATCTAAGATAATTTTCTGACTATGGAGAACAAACTCGGGTTACAATTCACCTATTTTAGTTATTTTATCAGCTTTTATTTTTGGTTTTTTAGGGGTGGAGTCTGTGGCCCGGGTGGTGAGATTTAATCTAAAATAAAAAAATAGAACCCATAAGGCCGCAGGCTCCAGAGAGCAGGCGGCCTTTTTTTATGGCTGCTTAGATCCTCTGGAGTTCCAAAAGGCCTAAGCAAAACCTTAAATCAAGGAGGTAGGAAAATGCATCTGGGCAAATCAATCAGGCTAGAGAGGATCTTCAACAGAAATACAGGAAGGACAATTATTGTTCCATTGGACCATGGAGTAACCGTTGGACCTATATATGGACTTGTTGATTTAAAGAACACAGTAAATCAGGTGGCTGAAGGTGGTGCCAATGCAGTTGTTATGCACAAGGGTCTAGTTAGGTGTGGACACAGGGAACAGGGCAGGGATATTGGACTTATTATACACCTATCGGGGAGTACGCAGCTATCCCCATACCCAAATGCAAAGACTTTAGTTGGGAGAGTTGAGGATGCAATAAAACTTGGAGCAGATGGAGTTTCTGTACATGTAAACCTTGGGGATGAAACAGAAAGGAATATGCTTGCTGATCTCGGCAGGATAACTAGTGAGGCTGCAGAATGGGGCATGCCTGTACTTGCAATGGTCTATGCCAGGGGTCCAAAGATCAAAGACAGTTTTGATCCAGATATTATTGGCCATTGCGCAAGGGTTGGAGAAGAACTTGGCGCAGACGTGGTAAAGGTAAGTTATACTGGGGACGTGGAATCCTTTAGGAAGGTAGTTGATGCATGTTGTATCCCAGTTGTTATTGCAGGTGGACCCAAAATGGACAATAGACGTGATTTACTTAACATGGTGTATGAATCTATTCAAGCAGGGGGCGCAGGCCTTTCTGTTGGGAGAAACATATTCCAAGACAATGACCCAGCTACATTGGTCAAGGCCCTACATGGTATAGTACATGAGGACCTCACCGTGGATGAGGCTATGGAAATATTAAATGGCAAATAATGGAGTTAAATTAGTTATGAAAGATATAGTTGTTAAGGCCATTCCATATGATAAAAAATTGGTTACCCTAGCACTTGAATCTGGGGCAGATGCAATATTAACAGAACAGGACAAGATTAAAGAGGTCACCTCCCTTGGGCGTATTTCTACTTTAACTCCAAAAGACATTCACACCATTTCCCTAAAAGAAAAAAAAGATGAACAAGAGGCTGCCCAATATTTGAAACAAGGAGAAATGGTTGTTATAGAAAAGGGGTGGGAAATAATTCCAATAGAAAATCTCCTGGCAACCCCAGGTAGTGGTAAATTAGGAGTAGAGGTAGAAGACTTGCATCAGGCAAAGGTAGCATCGGGTATTTTAGAGAGGGGGGTGGACTTTCTCGTAATCTTGCCCCAGGCTGCACCTTTGATCAAACAAATAGTAAAAGAGATAAAGATCACAGGGGAAAAAATAGGGCTTATCCCAGCCACAATAACAGATATCAAACCCGTTGGGTTGGGACACAGGGTATGTGTTGATACATGTTCTATTTTGAGTACAGGGCAGGGAATGCTTGTTGGAAATTCCAGTGGATTTACATTTTTGGTCCATGCAGAAACAGAAGAGAATCCATATGTGGCTTCCAGGCCCTTTAGGATCAATGCTGGAGCAGTTCATTCTTATGTAATAAGGCCTAAAGACAAGACATCATATCTTGAGGAATTAAAGGCAGGAGATGAGGTCCTTATAGTAGACAAGGAGGGGAACACCATGCTCTGCTCTGTTGGTAGGGTAAAAATAGAGATTAGACCACTTCTTATTATTTCTGCTGAATGTGAAGGTAAAAAAGGAGATGTTATTCTTCAAAATGCTGAGACCATAAGGCTTGTTGCTAAGGACGGGAAACCCATCTCTGTTGTGTCATTAAAACAAGGAGACCAAGTACTAGTTAGGTTAGACGAGGCAGGGAGACATTTTGGAATGCGAATAAAAGAAGACATAAAAGAAAAATAAATTCTAAGGAGTCTTAAATAAATGGATCATAATTCAAAGAGGCTTGAGCAAATACGGAAAGAAATAAATAAAATAGACAAAGACATACTCATGTTGCTAAACAAAAGGGCGTCCCTTAGCCTGGAAGTGGGAAAGATCAAGGAACAAAGTGAAGATAGTATATTTAAGCCATTTAGGGAAAAGGATATATTAAAAGAACTAGAAAAAAATAATCCTGGACCCCTTCCTAAGGAACATTTGTATTCAATTTACAGAGAAATACTCTCCTCTTCTAGGAGCTTACAAAGACCACAAAAGGTGGTATACCTTGGACCAGAGGGTACTTTTTCATACTTTGCTGCCCTACATTATTTTGGCCACAGTGTACACTACTCGCCTAAATTTATACTAGAAGACGTGTTTAAGGCAGTTAGAAAAAAAGAGGCCGCCCTTGGTGTCATACCTTTGGAGAATTCCCTCCAGGGCACAGTGGGACAGAGTCTGGATATGTTTCTAAAATATCAGATATATATCCAGGCTGAAATATTTTGCAAGATAAGCCACAGTCTACTGTCTATGAGCAACAGTCTGAGCCAGATAGAAATTGTGTACTCCCATCCCCAGGCCCTTCAACAATGTTCTCTCTGGCTCAAAACACGTCTTCCCAGGGCAAAGGTAGTTCCTGTGGACAGTACTGCAGCTGGGGCCAAGATGGCATGTGAAGACCCAAAAACTGGCGCCATTGCCCATCCTGCCTTAGCAAACAATCTTGGGCTAAATGTATTGGAGAGTGGAATTGAGGACCTGCCTGAAAATTGGACCAGATTTTTAATAATCGGACCAGATGAACCACCAGCAGGGAACAGGGACAAGACATCTTTGTTATTTACTCTACCAGACAAACCTGGTTCCCTTGCTAGGATATTAAATCTACTTGCAATGGAAAATGTGAACATGAAAAAATTGGAATCAAGACCCCTTAGGGGAGAAAAATGGCAATATGTATTTTTCTGCGATGTAGAGTGTGATCTAAGCAAGGACCAATATACGGCCTTGCTTGAGGACCTAAGACACTCTTGTCATACACTGAGGATACTTGGTAGTTATCCAAATGGACCTTATATTGATTTACCTTAAGCGGTGCTTTGCTCCGCTTTTCTGTATTCACATATTATAAGGAATTTATTCCTTATTAAGGTTGGCCTAAATGACCAAGATAAAGTGGAACAGAGCTTCACTCTGGATAAAGGTGAAAATCATAGTTCACTGTTCACAGTTAACAGTTCTTTTATAATTAACAGTTAAAAATTGGGGACAATAGATGCAAAAAACTATAAGTGCTCCACCAAGTAAATCAATCTCTCATAGGGCACTAATATGTGCAGCCTTGGCAAGGGGTGAGTCCATTGTCAAGAACCTACTAATTAGTGATGACACCTTATGCACAGCAAGGTGTCTAAACAAACTAGGCACCACTTTTTTTAATACATCATCAGGAGATATAATAGCTTTAAGTAAAAACACAATACCCAGGGATCTAAGTTCAATTAAGGTCTCTGGCATCCCTGATAAAAATTTTAGCGACAAAAAAAAGACCTTAGATATGGATGTTGGAGAATCAGGAACCACCTGTAGATTAATTACTCCAATAGTAGCAGCATTTAATAATATCCAAGTTAGAATATATGGCAAGGGCAGGATGCATAAAAGACCTATAGGAGACTTGAAGATGGCCCTTGAAAGATTGGGAACTAGGTTTATATGGGATGCTGAACCAGGTTTTCCTCCTTATATTATTCAGGCAAGGGGTCTGAAGGGAGGACGAGTCCAAATAAGCATTGAAAAATCCTCTCAATATCTCTCAGGCCTCTTGCTTGCATCTCCCCTTGCCCAGGGTCCAATTGAAATTGAATTGATTGGTAAAAAGGCCGTGTCATGGCCATATGTGGGACTGACCCTGCAGACAATGGAGGCCTTTGGAGTAAATGTAGAGATCTACACCCTAGATCAGGGCAGTTGGGTTCAAAGGGAAATAAAGGAGATAAAATATGCTATACCCGGAGAGATAAAGTTCAAAATAAAACCATCTAAATATACACCATCAGACTTTTTTGTGGAAGGAGATTGGAGCAATGGTTCATACCTTATTTCTGCAGGCCTTTTATTAAAAAATGGATTGAGAATAACTGGGCTTAAAAAAGACTCCCTCCAAGGTGATAAACGGGTGATCCAGATATTAAGACAAATGGGGGGCAAGATATACTGGGAAAAAGAGGATATTGTGTCCACTTACTCAGAACTAAAAGGGATAGATATTGACATGGGGGATTGTCCTGACCTAGTGCCTACCATTGCTGTAATGGCATCCATGGCATCAGGAACCACTAGGATAAGCGGTGTTGCCCATCTTCGGCTAAAAGAGAGCAATAGGCTAGAAGGGGTGGCTAGGGAAATATCAAAGATAGGTGCCAGGGTTAATACCTTTGACCATGGACTAGTAATTGAACCACAGCCCATTCCAAAAGGCAAGACAATAGAGTTTTCCACCTATGGAGACCACAGGATGGCCATGGGACTATCTTTATATGAACTTACAGGTATAAATGTTGTGTTGGACAACAAAGGATGTGTGACTAAGTCTTTTCCTGATTTTTTTCAGGTATGGCAGACGATTATAAATAGTTAAATGGTTGAATAGTTGAATGGTGGAATGGGGAAGTAATAATGTTATCTAACTTAACCAGTTAACTAACAAGCTATAGTTTTAAGTATGAGAAATAAAATCAATAACATACTAATAATTGGCCACAAAGGGGCAATGGGAAACTATTTTTTTAATAAATTTAAATCTATTAAAAATATAGAAGTGCGGGGTATAGATAGACCCTTAGATGGTTCTAAGATTAGAGCCAATTCAAGGGACATTAACATGGTGTTATTTTGTATACCAGTACAGGCCATGGAAGAGGTAATCCCCCAAGTAGTTTGTCACTTAAGGCCAAATACCATTATAGTAGACATATGTTCTGTAAAGGTTATTCCCATGAAGACCATGTTAAGACATTACCCTGGACCTGTGATTGGCACACACCCCTTGTTTGGTCCAAACCCTGACCCAGATTTTCCCCTAAAAATTGCCATGGTAAGGGGCAGAGGTGAGGTAGAATTTAATATGGTCAAGGAGTTTTTTAATAGCTTGGGATTTCTCACCTTTGATTGCAGTGCAAGAGAGCACGACCAGGCCATGGCATTTATTCAAGGGCTTAATTTTGTCACCACCCTATCTTATGTTGCTGCTGTTTCAGAAGACGAGACATTAGTAAAATTCATAACCCCGTCCTTTGAACGTAGGCTAAAGGCAGCAAAAAAAATGATCACACAGGATGCCTATTTATTTCAAACCCTATTTGAGACTAATCCATATTCCCACAATGCAGTGAAAAGATTTAGGTCCTTTTTGAACCTTGCCTCTGCAGGTGAACTGGATCTCTTGATCCAAAAGGCTTGGTGGTGGTGGGAAAAGGGATTAAAATGGGAGGATGGGGCCTAATTTTTGTTTTAGAAGGGTATTAAAAGGCCACATCCTCCCACAGGATGTGGCCCTTTTTTTATTAATAAAAGAAAAATAAGGAGAACTTGTGGAAATGAAAAAAGAAATAACCCAACACATAACATTGTATAAATCAGATATATCTACCCCTATAGGGCTTTATTTAAAATTTATAGGAAAAAACAAGGGGATACTCTTAGAGAGTGCAGAGGTAGATGGAAGATTAGGCAGATATAGCTTACTCGCCTGGGACTTTAAATTCTGTCTAAAATGCAAACATGGTTCTATGCATGTAGAGATCATGCACCCTGAATTTGATTTTCTCAAAGAATTTGAAGGAAGAAAATATTTTCAAGCCTTAGACGAGATTATATCAATAATAAATCCAATACCTCAAGGTGAAGTACTTCCTCCAATAACTAGATCATTAATAGGATATATTGGTTATGAATGTGTATCAATGTTTGAGCCTATCTTACAAAAAAACATCCTATTAGAACAGGCAGAATCTATATTTGTCCTCCCTGGAAAACAAATACTCTATGACCACTTACACTATAATTGTTTTTATATCTCTTTAGACAAAAACAAATTAAAAGAGCCAAAACAGACTATAGATGTAGAAGGTGAAATAAAGATCGGGAAGATTGAAAACTCTTTTACTAAACAAGGGTTTGTCAAAGCAGTCGAACAAACCAAAGATTTGATATTTCAAGGAGAGGCCATCCAAGTAGTCCTATCCAATAGATTTTCTTCTAATTTTTCAGGGGATCCCTTTACTGTATACAGGAAGCTTAGACAGACAAACCCCTCTCCATATATGTTCTTTTTAAATTTAAATGATATCTGTCTTATTGGTTCTTCCCCAGAGCTAATGGTGAGGAGCAGTAATGGAGTGGCTGAGGTAAGACCCATAGCTGGGACCAGGAGACGAGGGACAGATAAAAAAGAAGACAATGCACTGGCTGAGGAGTTGATAAATGACCCAAAGGAAAGGGCTGAACACGTGATGTTAGTTGATCTAGGGAGAAATGACTTAGGAAGGATCGCCAAACCTGGATCAGTTGAAGTAGTAAAATTTATGCAGATTGAGAGATTTTCTCATGTGATGCACCTAACCTCTTATGTAAAATCCAAAATAAAAGACTCAGTAAATGCAATAGACATATTAAAGGCTACCTTTCCTGCAGGCACTGTATCTGGTGCCCCAAAAATCAGGGCAATGCAAATTATATCAGACATGGAAGCAAAAAAAAGAGGGCCATATGCAGGGGCTATTGGATGGATAGGCCTTGGAGATAACAAGATGGATCTAGACACAGGTATAATTATCAGATCCATCTGGATCAAGGGTAATAAGATATTCTGGCAGGCAGGAGCGGGTATTGTGGCTGATTCCATACCAGAAAAAGAATGGCAAGAATGTTTAAACAAGGCAAAGGTCATACATAAGGTCCTAGCGGAACAGAGCCCTGTTAAAGGCTTACGCCGATTATAAGGCTAATAGCTAAGGACAAATGGCAAAAGGAAAGATTCTAAGCCCTTTGCCTTTAGTCCCTTATTTACTCAAAACCCAGAATCTAGGACCTAAAACCTATATCTGGAGGAAACAATGATCTTATTAATTGATAATTATGACTCCTTTACTTTCAATTTAGTACAGTTGTTTCAGAAACTTGGAGCATTTCCTATTGTCATGAGAAACGACAATAGAAAAATTTTTGATTTCCTTGAAAAAAAAGAGCTAGAGGCAGTGGTAATATCCCCTGGACCAGGCAGTCCTAAAACCAGTGGTCTTTGTGTAGAATTCTTACAAAAACTCTCCCCCACTATCCCAGTCTTAGGTGTATGTTTAGGACATCAAATACTTGGGCATGTTGCTGGATATGAGATAATTAGGGCAAAAAATATAATGCACGGAAAGACCTCTTATATAACTTATAAACCACACATAATCTTCTCTGACATTGAAAATCCATTTAAAGCAACTAGATACCATTCCCTTGTGATTGGGGAACCTGAAAAGAAAACCTCTCTTTCAATAGAAATCATAGCAAGGAGTAAAGATGGGGAAATCATGGGAATTTCTTATAAGGATAGGCCATGGATAGGGATACAGTTCCATCCAGAATCTATACTAAGCACAAGTGGGCCTAAGATTATTGAGAATTTTATTAAAAAAGTCGTAGGAGGGACAAAATGAAACTAAGAAATGCATTATTGTCATTAGCAGAAAAAAAAGAGTTATCAGAAGATATGGCTTGTTTTTGTTTTAATAGGTTATTTAAAGGAGAATTATCCCCTTCTCAGGCTGGGGCATTTTTAATGGGACTAAGGGTAAAGGGAGAAACCCCAGGGGAAGTATTTTCTGCGGTCAAGATTGCAATGGAGTACGCAAAAAAGATAGATACAAACGGATTAGGGGAAAAGACCATAGACACCTGTGGCACTGGTGGTGATGGGAAGATGAGCTTTAATTGTTCTACTGCAGTTGCCCTGTACTTAGCTGATATGGGATACAAGGTTGTAAAACACGGAAACAGAGCCATATCTAGCAAATGTGGAAGTGCTGACATTATAAGGGCACTAAATATCCCTATATATGAGGAGGAGGATGAAATTAAGAAATATTTAGAAAAAAACAATTTTGTATTTTTATTTGCACCCTATTTCCATCCTGCATTTGCAAATATTGCCCCAATAAGGGGAGAGCTTGGGGTACCTACTATTTTTAATTTAATAGGCCCACTACTCAACCCCGCAGAGCCATCCCATCAACTAGTAGGAGTTGGGGATGAAAGATATATGGAATTAATTGCTCAGGTATTAAAGAAAAAAGGGATAAATCGAGCTGCCGTGGTACATGGAGATGGATTTGATGAAATTACACCCACTGGAGAGACAAAAGTCATCTTAGTACACCAGGATCAGATAAGTAATTTTACCATTAAACCAGAAGATTTTGGAATAAAAAGGTGTACCTCAGATGAGCTGACATGCAAAGACAGGGACAGGGCTATAGAGCTAATGGCAATGGTCTTAAAGGGCAAGGGACCTGATGCAATTAGGAATATGGTTGCCCTAAATCTAGGTATGTGTATCTTTTTATTGGAAGACTCCATGTCACTAAAAGATGCAATTTTAATGGCTAAAGACAAGGTGGAGAGAGGCATAACAAAGATAAAAGATTTTGGATTTTAAATCTTGGATTTTGGATTATAAGATGAAGCAAAGCTTCACTTTAAAGGGCTTTACGCCTTTTATAAGGATTTTATTCCTTATTAAATTTGGATGCAAGGCCAAGATAGGGTGAAACAAAGTTCCACTTTAAATTCAAAATCCAAAATTTTTTCATAAATGAGAGGTAGATATAGATGTTAGATAAATTTATCAAGGCAAAAGAAAAAGAGATCTATGGATTAAAGAAGTTGGAAGAAAAAGGTAATTTCCCCAAACCCTATGAAAAAAATAGGATCAAGTTCTCCAGTGTATTAAAAAAACGAAGGGGAATTATTGCAGAGTTTAAAAAGGGATCTCCTTCTATGGGGATAATTAACCCCCATGTGAAGGTAAGAGAGGTGGTTGAACAATACAGGAAAAACGGGGCAATTGGTGTATCTATTATTACTGAAGAAAAATTCTTTTTCTCTTCAGTGGAACTTTTATTTGAACTAAGTGGTATATCAGTGCCCATTTTGAGAAAAGACTTTATCTTTGACCCAATACAGATAAAATATACAGCATCTACCCCGGCTTCTGCAATCTTACTGATTGTTAAAACATTCATTAATTTGTATAATGTTACAAAAAAGAGTTCAAATAAAATAAAATATCCTGCCAATATGTTATTAAGATTAATAGATTATACACATCTACTGGGTTTGGAACCTATAGTAGAGGTATTTGATGAAAAAGAACTGGAGATTGCAAGACAAAGTGGAGCAAGGCTGATCCTTGTAAACAATAGGGATTTAACTAACCTTGAAGTGGACTTAAATGTATCCAGGAGAATGATAAAACATAAACAAAAGCAAGAGATATGGATAAGTGCAAGTGGCTTGAGTAAGCCAGATGAGATTGAAGAGATGATAGGGCTTGGTTTTGATGGTTGTTTAATAGGCACATCCCTTATGAAGCAAAAAGACCCTGGTGCTGCTCTGTATAGGTTAACCAGAAATCTCAGAAAATTAACCCATGTTGGAGTTATAGACTATGCTCATAAAAGTATGCGGTCTAACTAGATATGAGGATGTTTGTTTTTGTGACAAGCTTGGAATCAATATGGTTGGATTTATTTTTTATCCCAAGAGTCCAAGATTTATCTACCCTGAAAAGGTCCAGGGATTTTCATGTGATTTTGCAAAAAAGGTTGGGGTCTTTGTAAAACATGATATATGTAAAATAAATAAGATAATTGAACAGGCAGGGCTTGATCTTATTCAGTTGCACGGGCCTTACTCTATTAATGACTGTATCAAGATTGGCACATCAAGGGTGATAAAGGTAATTTGGCCTGATTCATTTAAAACTAAAAAGGACTTTCTAAATGAAGTGAGAGATTATTCCAGGGCTTGCAAATACCTTCTCTTTGACGCAGGCACAAAGGGGGGAGGACACGGCATTGGGATAAAAAATATTGAATATTTAAGAGATATCCCAAATGATATAAGTTGGTTAATTGCTGGGGGAGTATGTTTAAATAATATATCATATTTTTTAGGACATATCTCACCTCATGGTATTGACATGAATTCTGGAGTAGAGTCATCCCCTGGCATAAAAGACAAAAAGGCAATTTTAAAAATATTTAAAAAAATAAAGGAGACAAGATGAAAAAATCGTATTTTGGAGAATTTGGAGGACAATTTGTACCAGAATTACTCATGCCCCCGCTTATTGAATTAGAAGAGGCATATGAACAAATAGTGGGATCTACGGAATTTAAAGAGGAATTTAACAATATACTAAAAGATTATGTGGGCAGACCAACCCCTTTGACCTTTTGCAAAAATTTATCAAAGGAGCTTGGATTTAATCTTTGGTTAAAAAGGGAAGACCTGGCCCACACTGGGGCACACAAGATAAACAACACTATTGGCCAGGCCCTACTCACTAAATACATGGGCAAAAAAAATCTAGTTGCAGAAACAGGGGCAGGTCAACATGGGGTTGCAACTGCTACTGCTGCTGCCCTACTGGGCCTAAAATGCATAGTATTTATGGGGGCAAAGGACGTTAAAAGACAGGCACCAAATGTAAAAAGGATGGAGCTTTTAGGTGCAGAGGTGAGGCCAGTATATTCTTCTACTCAGACCTTAAAAGATGCTATAAATGAGGCCCTAAGATACTGGATATCTCATCAAAAAGACACCCATTATTGTCTAGGTTCAGTGGTGGGACCTCACCCATTTCCTTCCTTGGTAAGGGACTTTCAAGCAGTGATTGGCAAAGAGGTAAAACAAGAGTTTTTAAAAAAGAATAACAAACTTCCAGACCATATTATTGCATGTGTTGGTGGGGGTTCCAATGCAATGGGTATTTTTTATGAATTCATAAAACACAAAGAGGTTAAACTCACAGGGGTTGAAGCAGCAGGTACTGGTACACCCAATTGTTACCACTCTGCCACTTTAAACAAAGGCAGTTTAGGGATACTCCACGGTACCAAGACGTACCTACTCCAGACCAATGAAGGCCAGATCCTACCTTCACACTCAGTTGCCCCAGGTCTAGACTATCCAGGAGTTGGACCAGAACATGCCTATTTAAAGGACACAAAAAGGGCAGAGTACAAGAGTGTAAATGATGACCAGGCCCTTTATGCCTTCAGGCTGTTGAGTGAAAAAGAGGGGATTATACCAGCACTTGAGAGCTCCCATGCCCTAGCCTGGGCCCTATCTTTAAAAAACAAGGTCCCTTCAGACTATAATGTGGTGGTAAACCTTTCTGGAAGGGGAGATAAGGACTTAAATATAGTTTTTGGAAATATAGAATAACCAAATGGCTTTTTATAATAATCTTAAATTATGGATTTTGGATTTTGAATTAAAAGTAAAACAGTTCAAATGAATATTAATCCAACATCCAAAATTTAAAATCCAAAATTTTTCATTATAAATGGAGGAGATCATGTCAGTTAACTCACTTGAAGCACTGTTTATACAAAAAAGACAATTGGGCAAAAAATGCCTTATTCCCTTTTTACCTGGGGGATATCCAGATAAGAAAAAATTCTGGGAGCTTTTGTTCTCAATGGATAGATGTGGTGCAGATATAATAGAAATTGGAGTCCCATTTTCAGACCCTGTGGCAGATGGGCCAGTGGTAGAAAAGGCATCCAATATATGTTTGGAAAATAATATTAGCCTTTCATGGATCTTAGATGAATTAAAGAGCAATAGGGACAAACTAAATAGTGAAATAGTCTTAATGGGATATTGCAACCCTTTTTTTAAATATGGATGGGAAAAACTAGCCAAAGATGCAAAAAAAGCAGGTGTTAGTGGGATAATAGTTGCTGATCTTCCATTGGAAGAGAGCATGGACATAAGAACATTATTAACAGAACACCATATATCTTTAATCTATTTAATAGGGTTAAATACGTCCCTGCATAGGATGGAAAAATATGCAAAAGTTGCACAGGGATTTGTATATTTTGTATCTGTACTTGGTACCACAGGGGCAAGAGATAACTTGCCTAAAGAACTACAGGACAAGCTAATTGAAGCAAAAAAGATCTTTCCAAAGCCATTGGCAATTGGATTTGGAATAAAATCACCATCCCAGACAAAAGAGATTGAACAATGGGTAGATGGAATCGTGTTTGGGAGCTCCCTAATTGAACATATAGACAGATACAAGGAAGTAGAGACATTTTTTAATAATTGGAAGTAAATAATAAAAAAAGTCCAAATCGGGGGGCTTTGGTATCAAAGTCCTCCGATACCTGGTTTAGTCAAAATCCAACATATTTTAATTATAACTATTTTTTAATCTTTGGTTACATCTACATCAAGAGAAAAACAACCTATTAGTTTGAAATAAATTGTTTTGCTTAATACTTTGCTGTGTAAGTTCCTTAAACTAATTGACACCCCTTAAGAATAGAGATTAAATAAAAAAACAGGTTTTGTATACGGACCTAGATTGTCAGGACCTGAAAAGTGGGTAATGTGTAGAAAAACTACCAGACGGCCAATAACCAGATGAACTACAAAAAAAGGAGATTTTGTAGGGATGAAAAACAAAAATTTAGTCTTTATTAGTTTTACTATCTTATTGGTTATGTATTCTCAATTTTCATTTGCCAATAAATTAAAGGAAGAGGTTATCCCATTAGGCAGTCCACCTAAAGGTTATGAATTAATACCAGCATCAGTTATCCCAAGTCCACATTTAAGACACTTAGGATTTGTATGTGTATCAAGGACCAAAAAATCCATGATAGCAATAATAGATGGGAAACAATCAATGGCATTTGATGCCATAGCAAAGGGATATCCAAGGTTCTCACCTGATGGCAAACACTTTCTATTAGTAGGAGAAAAGGACCACAAGGCCTATGTGTTATTAGATAAGACTTTATCTAGGGGCTATGACCTGGTATATAAGGCAATGTTTACCCCAGATGGAGAGGATGTGGTGTTTATTGCCAGGGATAATAATCAGGAGTTCTTAGTAGTAAATGGAAGGCCATGGAAGGCCTACCCTGCTATAGCAGAAAAAATATGCCCAGTATTTAGTCCAAATTCAAAAAAAATCGCCATAATAGCTGAAAAACCCAATAAAAAATCTACCTTGGTTGTAAATAATAAAGAACTCGGAGAATATGACCTAGTACTTAAACCTGTGTTTAGTCCTGATTCAAATCATATTGCATATCCTGTAAAGATTGGGACCCAATATAGATTGAGGCTAGATAATAAATTTATGGGAGATAAATATGATGAGATCCGAGACATTACATTTAGTCCTGATTCTAAAAATATTGCCTTTGTTGCAAGGCAGGGGAAAAAATTCCTTTTAATATTAAATGGCCAAAAACAAAGGGAAGCCCTATATATTGGACAACCTATATTTTCTCCAGACAGCAAACATCTTGCTTATATGGAGTTCAAAGATAAAAAAATGTTTATTGTATTAGATAATAAACCAGGTCCCAAATTGGACCAAATTGGCGTATATTTCTTTTCACCAGACAACAAACTATTATATATGGGAGTTAAAGACAAAAAAGGATGTATTTTTATTAATAACAATCCTCAAAAATTCTTTGATTCTGTGGGACTTCCAGTGGTTAGTAAAGATGGAAAACATATTGCCTATAGGGCCAGGAAGGGTTCCAAGTGGTTTATTGTACTAGATGGAAAACCAGGACCTAGCTTTGAGCTTGTGAGGAGGCCTAAATTTTCCCCAGAGGGAAAACACCTTGCATATATAGCTAGAGAAAATAAACATTATATCTGCGTAGAAGACAATAAACCAGGCAAGCCATATGTATGGACTGATTTCCCATATTTTTCAAAGGATGGAAAACATGTTGCCTATGTTGCCAGTAATGGAAAGGGCACATTTATTGTTTTAGATGGGAGGGAATCAAACAAAGAATTTTTGGGATTTTTAAAGGGAGTTCCACTTATATTTTCTGGTCATTGCGTTACTGGACAGGCCTTAAATCTTCCCGGTCCTGAGTTTTTTAAAGTAAATGTATGTCTTGGAAACTAAAACACAGAGGGACCCTGATTCCCCCTGTGTTTATTTATAAACTTACTACTACCTTAAAGAGATGTGATTGTCCTCTGCAGCATCTTTTACATGCTGGACAAATATCTTAACTATTTTAGGATTTTCACCAAGGCCTTCTATTATAGGATATACCTTTATACCCTCTGACCTTATAACAGACATCCAAGAATCCTTATCAGGTCCTGCCATATCGTTGTTTGCATGATCCCCTGCAACCATCATAAGTGGCTTTAATACTACCCTTTTTACTTTGGAATGCACTAATGCCCGAACCACATCGTCTAGAGATGGATAACCCTCTACTGTACCAATAAAGATCTTAGTATGAGGGTACATTCTTCTCATTATTTCCTGTAATTGCGCATAAATCCCTGTGGAAAGATATTCATTACCATGTCCCATATAAACTAATGCTGCATGTTTTCTCCTTGCAAGCTCAACATCCCTCTTTAACGCCCTTGCAGTAGCTTTCATGTCTTCATGATAATTGTGTTCAACACCCCATTTACCAGTAAGTGGCCTACCTATGACCAATTTGTCAAAGGGCATATATTTTTTCTTTATGGTCTTTATGCTATTTAGCCCATTAACATAAGAACACAGATCCATAAATTCTTCACCAGCATAAAAATGTGTGGGTTGGACAATTATAGTTGCATAGCCTTCGTCTTGAAGGTCTGCTATAGCTGCAAGAGGACTCTTAACATAAAAAATATCCTTTGGAATATCTTTTCTCTTGGTCCACTTTGGATCATGTTGTCTCTTGTGCCAGATTGTCCTAATAATATTAGAGGTAAAGGCCATCTTAACTATAGCATTTGGAAATGCCTTTTGAATACCGTTCCTTATGTTTAAAAGAGACCTCAAGGCCTTAGGATAAGCGGTTCCAAAAGACGCTACAACAATGGCAGGCTTAGACTTTTTTAAGACCCAATGCATGGCAAACCCCTGTGTAATTAAAGAAAATGAAATCAACACACACAAAAAAGTCACTCGTTTAAAATACCTCATAACCAAAACCTCCTTTTAAGATTTTACCAACAAATAAAAAAAACCCTTTAACTGGACAATAGAATCCCGGTTAAAGGGTTGCACCCGCACTTTGCTTCACCCTTTTTATCCTACCCTGTCCATGGCAGAGTAAGAATAACTAGTTGTGGCAGGTCTTCTGACTCCAGGATCATCCTACTCACTGCACCTTCCCCCCCTGCCATTTTTTTAGCAAATAATATAGTAAAGTCTCACTATTGAAAAACATCCTATTTTCTTACTAAAAAAATGGCGGGAAGTGGCATATTTCAGTTTTCGTCCCCTGTTACAGCGGCCGGGACCGTGCCAGACTTTCACTGGCTTCCCTTTTAAGCCTTGCTAGGCACCACGAAATTTTTTATACTTCCATCTATATTAAGTCGTCAAGAAAAAAATTCTAACAAATTTATCATTTTCAATCCTTATGGAATTAGTCGATTTTATAGAAAGGAAAAACAATATATTGCAAATTTTTATTTAAGACCTATAATTTCCAAAGACCTAAAAATAGATTTTAGGAGGAACAAAGAATGAGTGAAACAACAGGAATAGATGGACATATGCATGGAGACATACTCCTTAGAATGGAAAAAAAATTCCCATCAATCTATTATAATAATCACATAGGTGGTATAATATGGGCTTATAATGAAAAAATAAAATCTATCGAAGATTATTCTACATATTGGAAAAGTCTAAGAGATATTGTTTATCATATATCAAGGCCAACTTCTCCTTTTTTTTACAAGGTTGGGATACACCCAAGGACTATTTGTTATGAATTAAAAATCAATAATTCCCTTTTTGAAGAACTAAAAAAAGTCCTGGAGTACCACATCAAAGATCCAAGATGTCTTGGCATAGGAGAAATTGGATTGGATGAAAAGGATTCATCCCAGGAATCCATATTCATAGAGCAGTTAAAGTGGTGTAGGGATTTCTTGCCACAGGATAAAAAAATTGGGATTCACACGCCAAGAAAAAACAAAAAAGAGATAACAAAAAGAATACTAGAGATACTAGAGGACTTTAAAGGATTATATGATCAAATAATCATAGACCATGTGGAAATCACTACAATAGATCTGATCAAAGAACTCAATATACAAATTGGGATGACACTTCAACAAGGCAAAAGCACACCTATGGATATAAAAAAATTAGTGGAAGAGGGATTATATAACACAGACAAGATAATCCTAAATAGCGATGGTGGGAAAAAGATATCAAATCCATATTTTGATTTTATAAAAAATAAATATATATCAAATGAAATAAAGACAAAATTAATCAAACATAACATTGTCTCATTTTATAAACTAGAGAGGTTCCTTTGAATGAGGCCTTGAAAAAAAACTGTATTGAGTATAAGTAACAACTTATCGATCTAATTAACTTAAAAAATTTGATTTTTGGGATTAGGGTTTTTATTTTTATCTGTGTCACCTTTAACAAGAGAGTTGTATAATGAAAGAATTTGTTGAAAGACTTGTAAAGGAAATAGTGGATAGGCCAGAAGAGGTTGTTGTAGAAGAAAATATGGAAAACATAAGAAATCCTCTTCTAGAGCTCAAGGTAGCCAAACAGGACATGGGTAAGGTAATTGGTAAAAAAGGAAAGATGATAGAGGCCCTGAGGGTATTACTGGCAGCAGCATCAAAAAAACAGAGAAAGGACTATCAATTAATAGTAGTAGATCAGGACTAGGACGGACATGAAAAAAATCATAATACTGGGGACTGCATCTCAGGTCCCCAGTAGACAGAGAAACCATGTGGGCCTTTTTTTGAGGTGGGACACAGAGGATCTATTGTTTGACCCAGGAGAAGGGACACAAAGACAGCTTATTCGTTTCAAGGTCCCTGTAAACAAAATAAAAAAAATATTTATATCCCACTTTCATGGAGATCATTGTCTAGGTCTTCCAGGGATAATACAAAGGCTTTCTCTAAATCAGGTAAAACACCCTGTGGAGATCATCTATCCCAAAACAGGAGAAAAATTTTTAAAAAACCTAATCAATTGTGCGGTATTTCATAACAATCTAAAAATAATATACCACCCAATAGAGGAACAAGGAGAGATAAAGACCAACTCGGATATCAAAATCCAGGCCTATTTACTTGAACATGGCATAGAGACCTTTGGATACAGGATCACAGATCCAATAACATGGAATATTGTCCCATCTAAACTTCCAAAAGGGCTGAGGAAACAGGCCCTGGGAGAACTCAAAAAAAAGGGAGTAATAGACTTTCAGGGTAAAAAAATATTTTTACATGAGGTAGCTGTGCCCAAAAAAAGACAGATCTTTGGATATTGCATAGATACAAAGCTATGTGAAAATGCATATAAGATTGCAAAGGATGCAGATGTTTTTGTATGTGAATCCACTTATCTTTCAAGCGAGGAGAGCCTTGCCTTAAATTATAATCATTTAACTGCAACACAAGCTGGAGAAATAGCTAGTAAATCTAATTCAAAACAGCTGATACTTACTCATTTTTCCCAACGATACAGTAAAAATGATCTATTTGAAGAAGAGGCAAAAAAAATCCATCCCACCACCTTGGCAGCCTATGATGGGATGGAAATTGTCTTTCCTCAGGTCAAAAGACAGACCTAAAAGTGGAACTTTGTTCCACTTTATAGTGGCCTTTCAGGCCAGCTTTAATAAGGAATTTTATAATAATTTTGAATTAAAAATAACATGTTACTGGTCGTGGTTAAAGGAATATTAATCCAAAATTCAAAATTTAAAATCCAAAATTTTTTATCACAAAAGGCGCAAGCCCTAAAATGAAGCAGGGCTTCAGTTGTGGAACTTTGTTCCACTTTATTATTCCCACTTCCTCTTATCATTAATGGCCTTTATATCTGGGGGAAGAGTACCTGGGGGGATGATTTCCAGATTTGGTCTTATCTTTATCTTTTCCCTAAACATATGCAGTAGTTCATCTTTTCTAGTAAATTCAACTGTCTCCACATAAAGTTTTACCTCATCAATGCCTCCCTCATTGGTCACTTCTAACTGCCATCTCTTAATCTCTTCAAACCTTGAAACCACTTGTTCTATTTGATGAGGATACACAAACAACCCTTTTATCCTTGCAGTGGTATCTACCCTGCCAATGATTCCCCCAAGCCTTGGAGATGTCCTTCCACAAGGACATGGAGACCTGTCTATGTATGACAAATCCCCTGTTGCCAATCTGATCAAGGGATAAGTCTTATTTAAACCTGTAACTACCACTTCCCCTACTTCACCATCCTTTAATGGGATACCTGTATCAGGATGGCATATCTCCACAAATACCTTTGAGGAGATGTGGAGTCCATTTTTGTGATAACATTCATATCCTATGCATCCAACATCCGCTGTCCCATATCCCTGCCTCATTATGAGATCAAATTTTTTCTCCAGTGTATTCCTTATCTTTTCTGAGAGCTTTTCTGCAGTTACAAAGGCGACCTCTAAGGTGAGGTCTTTTCTCAGATTTATACCCATGTCCTCTGCCTTTTGAGCAATATGGGACAAATAACTCGCAGTGCCCACATATCCAGTTACCCTGATCTTTTTCATTATATCTAACTGTGTATTGGTATTCCCAGGTCCAGCAGGTATAACTGCACATTCTAAATTTCTAAGGGGTTCTTCAAACATAAGACCCGCTGGATTTAAATGGTAATTGAAACAATTTTGTACAATATCCCCAGCCCTAAAACCAGCTGCATAAAACCCTTCTGTCCATCCCCAATAATCAGGTTTTCTGTCTTCTGGGTCAAAAATAGGGCCAGGAGACATAAAAATCCTCCTCATCTTGCCCAAATCCTTAGTAAGTAACCCTCCTAATCTAGGTCCCATTGATTGTAGAAATATAAGTTCTTTTTTCTTTAAGATTGGAACATGTTTGATGTCTGATAATTCATCAAATTTATTCACATCAAATTGAGCCCTGTCAAACCGCTTCTTTACTTCTTCAGAATAGCGATACGCATATTGCAAAAGCTCTTTTAAATGAATTCTATAAAATTGTTTTCTCTCTGATTCGTCTAATACCTCGAGACGACTGTAAATTCCCTCTGTCCTGTCTTTCCTTGTCATATTAAAACATACCTCCAAATTATCAAATTACAGATATAAGACTTTAGAAAACACTAAGCCTTAACTTATTGTTCAAATTACAGATTTCAAACATGTGGTGTTTGTAAATTTTTAGTGTTAAAGACTTTCTCTTTAATGTCAAGATAATTAACTCTATCCTATTCCTTAAATATAACCCAATTAAATTTAATGTAAACCCAGTTATATTAATAATAATTTTGAATTATAAATTTTGGATATGGATTAAATATATTCTATACTCTACGTTCTATGAAGGCGAACAGAGAAAATGACAGTTTACTGCTCATAGCTCACAAATATCATGATGCAAAATCTAATCCTTTACTTTTTTTGTTAAAAAAATTAAAACCCTAGATATGAATGGATTTGTTATTGCTGGCACACATAGTGGCTCTGGAAAGACCACAGTTACTTTGGGTATTATGGCACATCTAAGGTCAAGGGGTTTAAAGGTACAGGGGTTTAAAGTAGGTCCAGATTTCATAGACCCAGGCCATCACGAACAAATATGTATGGTACCTTCCCACAACCTTGACACCTGGATGTTAAAGCCCTGGTGCAATAAGGCCATTTATGAAACCCATTCAAAGAGTTCAAATATTAGCATAATCGAAGGGGTAATGGGATTATATGATGGATTCTCCTCAATAGAAGACACAGGCTCCACTGCCCAACTTGCCAAGGTCTTAGAAGTGCCCACAATATTGGTCATAAATGCATCCTCCATGGCAAGGTCTGTAGCTGCAATTGCAAAGGGATTTAAAGAATTTGATCCCGATCTAAATA
The DNA here is from genome assembly GCA_027013815.1 of Desulfohalobiaceae bacterium. Lineage (GTDB taxonomy): Bacteria > Desulfobacterota > Desulfovibrionia > Desulfovibrionales > Desulfothermaceae > Desulfothermus. The sequence goes on from JALWFY010000119.1 coordinate 32,979, forward strand.
TCATAGGCATAATCCTAAACAAAGTAGGAAGCCCTTCACATGCCAAAATCCTTGGTGAGGCAATTAAATTTTATACCAATCTTCCAATTTTTCTATATCTCAAAAAACAGAAAGACCTAGAAATAAAGTCCAGACACCTAGGCCTAGTCACTGCAGAACAAGGGCTTTGGACTGATAAAAATATAAAAAAACTTATTACGTGGATAGGAGATGGTATTACAAATGATTTTAAGGACCTCATCAAAAATAATGCCAAACCTATAAAAAATACCATTCCTATAATAGGAAAAACACCCAAGACAAGGATTGGTGTAGCAAGGGACAGTGCATTTTGTTTTTACTACAAAAAAAACCTAGAACTTTTGGAATCTGCTGGTGCAGAAATTGTATATTTTTCCCCATTAACTGACAGAAAATTACCTAACGACATCAAGGGTATTTATATAGGCGGAGGATACCCTGAACTTTATGCAAGGGATCTGTCTAAAAATGTCTCTTTAATAAGGGATCTTATAGATTTTATTGAAAATATGGGTATTGTCTATGCTGAATGCGGTGGATTTATGTATTTAATGGACAATATTATAACCACTGAACATGGAAAACAAAAAATGGTAGGTATTTTCCCCTTTAACACAAGACTTGAAAAAAAACTCGTATCCCTTGGTTATAGAAGGATTGTACTCTTAGAAAATTCTCCATTAGGACCAAAGGGATTAGAGGCAAGGGGACATGAATTTCATTATTCATCTGCAAATGGAATAGACCATTATCCATATAAAGTGTATATGTCTCTTACAAGGGATGGGAATGAAAAAAAATCCTTTGGTGTGAGATATAAAAATTGTATTGCCTCTTATATACATCTTCATTTCGCAAGTAATCCATTAGTAGCGAGATATTTTGTAAGATCATGTAAACCCAGTTAGGTTATAATAATTTTGGCTTATGGATTTTGAATTATGAAATTAAAAACAAATATTATATTAAACTAAAGTTCCCAAAAATGCAGCTTAATATGAAAGGTGGCAACAGGCGAAAACCATTAATATAATTTTGGATGTTGAATTTTGGATTTTGGATTAATCCTTTTTTCATTCAAAATTTAGAATTTATAATTCAAAATTAAAATTAAAAAATAGCCCTT
>JALWFY010000120.1 GCA_027013815.1 Desulfohalobiaceae bacterium
ATCATTCCCAATAAACCTCACCATCCAGTATAAGATCTTATCTTTGACCCTAATTCGTCCTTTATTAGATTTTTTAAGTAGGTCATTAAAGGATATCTGAGAAAGCAGATGGATGTCCAGGCCATTTGCCACTATGACATTCTTTTTACCAATAATCGCCAATCTCTGAAACAAATTACACTTTGCACCTACCAATTTATTCATATCAATTCCAATCACCTTGTAATTGGCAGTGCCATCCCCCCTCAATTCTCTCTCTACTACTGTAAGTATAGAAGAGTAATGTTTGGATTTAACAAAGTATCCTATACCTATTTGTTTTTCTTTAAAAACTTCCTCACAGTCTTTTATAGAAAAAAATACAGGCGCACCTATTTTTTTTAAATTTTTTATCTCATTATTTCCAGAATTAAATGAATATATCCCAACTATCCATGGATGTGAATCTACCAACTTTTTAGAGACCTTTTCAAAATTTGATCTGTCTAAAATTTGTAATTTGGTCAAAATATCCTCTAACTCTACGTCTATATAAAAAAATGCCTTTACCAATTTCCTATCTTCAGGACTCAATTTCCATCTCTTTATGGAAGTCCCTACATCTACCTTTAAAAAATCCCCACTCCAGAAATAGGTTATTTTTGACCATATAGAACAGCTAGAGACCAAAAAACACACAAATACAATTCCCAGTAATTTTTTTTTCAATTCACTCCTCCCTCAAATTTTTAAGAAAAACCTTTTACAGGTTATTTCTGAGACAACCATATTCCATAAAAATATTTGAAATATATCATAACATAGCATAAACTTATACACGTTTAAATCACATGAGTGATTTCATATCCATATTGACATGGAAAATGCAACCCCTAAAAAGGAATAAAAATATGGAGGTCATTGCAATAATTGCCTTGATTGTAATTTTTAGTGTAGCTGACTATTTTATCTATCTTAAAATAAAGGGAAAATTCCAAGCCAAAAGCTCTATTCTCTCAGAAGAATTGGAAAAAAAAATAATAGAATATGAGGGGCTCTCACAGGAAATCAAAGATCTAAAACGAGAGCTACAAGGGCTTGAAGCAAAATATGTTAGGATAAAAAATAGGGAAGTTGATAAAATAAGAGAAAAACAATCGTCTAAGCCCACTGCAACAGAGGTCCTGCTCTCTGAGAATCTTGTTAATGCCGAAGATATAAAAAAGGCAAAAGAATTTATAAAAAATAATAATTCTCCTTTTTCTATACTGGATGTATTGGTTCTACTTGGCAGGTTAGATATAAAAGATGCCAATTATGTAAAATCAAAAATATCTAGAGAGGACTAAATGAGTATTGGAATTACCTTAGTAGTATTGTTTCTAGCCTCTTTTTGGGGTCTGGGATATATTTATCAACAATATGAAACAGGTATATCCCAGGAAAATAGGAAAATAAGCCTAAAATTATCAAAACTAAATTATAAAATTAAGGCATTACAAAAGGAAAAAGAAGTATATAAAAAAAAGATAGAAGAATTAAAGTCTCAGATACAAGAAGTAGAAGAAAAAATTAATGACATGGAGAAGCTAAAAAAACTAAATATCTAGCATGCCCGAGCCTCAAGCCGTTGTGCCAATAACCTAAGGCGGGACAATAGGTTCTTTTTCTTAGAAATAACCCTTTCTTGTTTATTGAAGGAGGGGGCTACTCCCTTTGTTAAGTTCTTTTTGGCCTCTTGGATACACAATTCCAATTCTGTTTTTTTCCTACTATCTGATGTCTTATTTAATAATTCCTCATATATTTCAAGGGCTCCTCTATAATCCCCTTGAGACATCAATATGTCTCCCATGGTCTTGGTTTTAAACTCAATCTCACCTTGACCTTCTTCTTCAATCACTACTTCCCTTTGAATCTCCGTTGTATCCAAGGTAGTCTCTTTTGCATCCAACAGCTCATTTCTATCTTCAATATTATTTAGAACAGAATATAATATATCCCCTATTGTATCCTTTTTATCTGACTCAAATAAATATCCAATTAGTAACACAAGGCCTGCAAGGTCTCTATCCCCCTTTTTTGCAAGAGAATTTGCCCAAATTTTCCAAAAACAAGGATATGATGAAAGTATATGATCCACCTTGTCTATATGTGTATGGAGTTGCTCCTTTGAATCCTTTTTATTAAGTAAATCTATTAAAAACAATCTGGCCTCAAGATGCTCTGGATTCCTGTCTAGACCAGTAGTGAGAACGCAGATCCCCTTTTCAATCTCTTGTTTCTCCACATATAGCTTTGCCAATTGAAAAAATAATTTCGATGAAGGATCTTGTTCTAATATCTCTTCATAGAGACTGATTCTCTCATCTAAAAACATATAAAACCCCTAATGAATTACCTCACTCATTATTATTTATTCCTAGACACTATATATAAGACTTCTCCATCCTTTCCATAGTGCAATATTTTTCTAATCATTTTTTCCTTAAATTTTCTATTATGTTGTATTAACTCGATCTGTTTACTAAGTCTTATATTTTCATTTTGTATAAGATCAATCTTCTTGATCAATTCTTTCTTTATATGTTTTAATCTTAAATAATTGTTAATGCCCCTTGGCGCAAATAACACCTTATACCCTAAATAAATATTCAGGATGAACAACATTAAAATAAGGACCTGGACAACCTTCACCTAAGTCCTCCTAAGTTATAATCTATCTAAAAAATAACTATTATTTACTAGTTTAAAATACACTTTAAGATATTACCATATAAAAAACATTTTTTTAATTCTTTAAAAAAATTTAACGTACTATCTTGAATCCTCTTTAACTCAGGTTCACTCAAATCCACCTCATCTATCCTCTCCCTAATATCCTCTAACAAGGCATACTCCTTAGAAAAAAAATCCTTTCCCAATACAGTTATAACCATTGGTCTCACTTTTAATAAAGACTCAATGCAGCAAACTAATTGTGATTTAGTATCTCTATCCTTCATTTTTCTTTACATAATTCCACGGAGTTAAAAATTCTTTGTGTCTCTTTATACACTCTTCTAAGATATTTTGAATATTGTCTATATCCTGAACGGATATATATGAATTGACACCTAAGATAAATTCAATATTGGGATCAAATGTCTTTGATCTATCTCCCAAACATATAACATTTATTTCTCTTCTAACATTGCCAGTCCATGCAGCCACTATCTCCCTAATCCTATCTCCCTCTTTATTGTCCTCAAAAAATAGCATGTCATATCTATTTATATGCAACTTAGCTACGGCCTCATCAATATTTTTTGCACTGCTAATAATATA
>JALWFY010000121.1 GCA_027013815.1 Desulfohalobiaceae bacterium
TCCCTTATTATTTAAAATGGGTGGCAGACTTTTATACCTTCATAGGCAAAACAATAGGAGAACCATTTCGCAATCCTGAAAAAAATCAGTTTCTGGCTCATCTAGCACAAAATCATGAAGACTGGCAGGTAAACCAGGCTAATTATGCCCTGAAATTATTTGATTATTTTCTCGATTCTAGAAATAAACTACTACCAGAATCAAAAGCCTCTCAAGCCTGGGAATTACTAAGAGACGATCTCATCAAAGCCCTTCGTTTGCGTCACCGATCTTACAATACAGAAAAAACCTATCTCACCTGGTTAAAACATTTTCAAAACTTTCTTCACTCAAAAAATCCTGAGCAGATAAGCCCTGATGACATACAAAATTTTCTCACCTATCTTGCCATTGAACGAAAGGTTTCAGCATCAACTCAAAATCTGGCATTAAATGCCATTATTTTTCTTTTTAGACATGTTATAAAAAAAGATATTAGCCATGTTATTGACGCAGTTCGGGCTAATACCAAAAGACGCTTGCCTGTAGTTCTCACAAAAAAAGAAATCAATGCGATTTTTGATAAATTGAAAGGTACGCACAAGTTAATGGCTATGTTGATTTACGGATGCGGATTAAGATTAATTGAATGTGTCCGCTTGCGTGTTAAAGACATTGATATGGAGCAAAATATCCTTATTGTCCGCTCTGGAAAAGGAGATAAAGACAGAATTACCATATTGCCTGAATCATTAAATGAAAGTTTGCTTAAACATTTTGAACAAATAAAAAGGATATATGATCAGGACAGAGAAAATGACCTAGCTGGAGTGTTTTTGCCTCATGCACTTGAAAAAAAGTATCCCAATGCTGGTAGAGAGTGGGGGTGGTTCTGGGTATTTCCGTCAAAAAACCTGGCAGTTGATCCCCGTACCAAGACAATCCGAAGACATCACATTCAACCTGGAACTTTACAGCGTGTTTTTAAAAATGCTGTTCAAAAATCTAGGATTACCAAACAGGCTACTATCCATTCCCTTAGGCACAGCTTTGCCACCCATTTACTTGAATCTGGATATGATATTCGAACTGTTCAAGAACTCCTGGGACACAAACACGTCCAAACCACAATGATTTATACCCATGTGGCAAAAAAGAACATACTTGGGGTTAAAAGTCCTTTGGATAGATGAAAATCTTATCCTGCAATAAAAGCTTGCCAAACTAAAGTTCCGAAAATTGCATGGTGGAATAAAAAGCACAGAAGGCTAAAGGGTAAGAATCTTTCCTTTTGCCATCTGCGCTTAGGCCTTTGTCTAATATTGTCCTTAGCTTCTATATATTTCTATATATAATGATCTATGCCTCCCAAAAAAACGTAATTTTTTTATGTTTTTTCAGGGAAAAGCATATTTATGCTATTGGGTTTTATAAAAAAGGATCTTTTTTGTCAAAAATAATATAAAAATAAACATTTTTGTATTATTTCTTTTGCATAAAACAAGCAAATAAAAAAATATATTTAATAAAATAAGTATATTATGCAAATAAAACATTGTGGCATAGAAACTGCTCTTATAAATAAAAAAATTTATATGGAGGTATTTGTGATGATCTTAGGTTCTGATACTTGTTGGTTACTTATTTGTTCAGCCCTTGTTATGTTAATGACCCCTGGACTTGCCCTATTTTATGGAGGTATGGTCAGGAGCAAAAATGTACTTAATACCTTGTTACTTAGTTTTGTTGCCCTTGGATTAATTACGGTTGAGTGGGTATTTTTTGGATATTCTATGGCATTTGGCAAGGATATTATGGGTATTATAGGAGGACTAAACTATCTATTTTTAAACAAGGTTTCTTTTGCCCCAGGTCCTTATGCCTCTAATGTCTCCCATATGGCCTTTATGGTATTTCAAATGATGTTTGCAATCATAACTCCTGCCCTGATTTCTGGAGCAGTTGTAGAAAGGATGAAATTTTCAGCATATGTATGGTTTATATTGTTGTGGTCTATTTTTGTATATAACCCTGTGTGTCATTGGGTATGGGGAAAAGGGGGATGGCTTGGAAAATTAGGGGCACTGGACTTTGCTGGTGGAACTGTGGTGCACATTAATGCAGGTATTTCTGCCCTAGTAGCTGCATTGATATTGGGGAAAAGAAAGGGTTATCCAAGTTCTCAATTTATACCCCACAATCTCACCTTAACTATGGCAGGTGCAGGGCTTTTGTGGTTTGGATGGTTTGGATTTAATGCAGGCAGTGCCCTTGGTGCAAACAACAGTGCAGTGCTTGCATTTGTCACTACTCAGATAGCAGCTGGTACTGCCTCATTGGCATGGATTTTAGCTGAATGGATACACATAAAAAAGCCAAGTACTTTAGGAGCCGCGTCAGGCTTAGTCGCTGGCCTAGTTGCCATCACTCCAGCTGCAGGTTTTGTATCTCCCATGGGGGCAATATTCATTGGGTTGGGAGCAGGAGTAATCTGTTATCTTGCAGTGATATTAAAAGGTAAATTTGGTTATGACGACTCCCTAGATGCCTTTGGTGTCCACGGAGTTGGAGGTATTTGGGGAGCAATTGCAACGGGAATCTTTGCCACTTTTGGAGCTAAGGGATTGTTATATGGTAATTTTCATCAACTAATAGTTCAATTCATTGCGGTAATATCTACTATTGTATATTCAGGTCTAATGACCTTTGTGATATTAAAGCTACTTCAAATGACTATAGGTATCAGGATAGTTGAAGAAGACGAAATAATGGGACTTGACCTATCAAACCATGGGGAGACAGGTTATAAATTGTTGTAAGGAATATCTAGGGCTAAATTTGTTACGAAAATGTACTTATTAAAAGAGATTTTACAATAATGTGTATTTTTAGAAAATAATATTTATATAACTAATTGTAATACATGAAAAATTACCCAAATACAACTAGGCATAGAAGGTGCTATTCTCCTACGCTAAAAAAATAATAGGAGGTATAGCTATGATTTCAGGTGCTGATGTTGTATGGGTATTAGTGTCCATGGCAATGGTCATGTTGATGACCCCAGGGCTTGCTGTGTTTTATGGCGGCTTAGTTAGGAACAAAAATGTACTAAATACTGTCCTAATGAGCTTTATTGCACTAGGGGTCATCTCTCTTGAATGGTTTGTCCTGGGGTATTCAATGAGTTTTGGCCATGATGTTGGGGGCATAATAGGTGGACTAAATCACTTCTTTTTAAAAGGTGTGGGGTTGAGCCCAAGTCCCAATTATGCCACAACTATTCCCCAGGGACTTTTTATGTTGTTTCAGATGATGTTTGCCATCATCACCCCTGCCCTGATATCTGGTGCCATTGTGGAGAGGATGAAATTTTCAGCATACGTGTTTTTTATCCTGGCATGGGCAATCTTAGTATACAATCCATTATGTCACTGGGTATGGGGAAAAGGTGGTTGGCTAGCAAAATTAGGTGTTATTGATTTTGCAGGGGGCATAGTTGTCCATATTAGTGCTGGTATTTCAGCACTTGCTGCAGCCCTTGTTTTGGGAAAGAGAAAGGGATATCCAAGTTCTGAATTTACACCCCACAACCTTCCAATGGCTGCAATCGGGGCTGGACTCTTGTGGTTTGGATGGTTTGGATTTAATGGTGGTAGTGCATTGGCTGCAAATAAAATTGCAGTACTTGCTGTTATAAATACCCATATTGCAGGGGCAGCAGCAGCTGTATCGTGGATAATTGCAGAATGGATACATCTTGGAAAACCTAGCACCTTAGGCGTAATTTCTGGCCTTGTTGCTGGTCTGGCCACAATTACTCCAGCCTCTGGATTTGTACCTGTTTGGGCAGCACTATTAATCGGTTTAATGACTGGAGTAATATGTTATATAGCAGTTGTACTCAAAGTAAAGATGGGGTTTGACGATGCACTGGATGCATTTAGTATTCACGGAATTGGCGGAATATTTGGTACTATAGTTTTGGGGATATTTGCATGTTATGGAGCAAAAGGGCTAATTTATGGAAATCCCCATCAACTTTTTGCTCAACTAATAGGAGTAGTTGTTACAATTTTGTATTGTGGCATACTAACAGTAGTAATTTTAAAGGTTATAGATGCAATTATTGGATTAAGACTGCCAGAAGAAGAAGAGGTCATGGGGCTAGATTTGACTCAACATGGAGAAGAAGGTTATAAGATTTAAACACATACTTAAGGATCTTATAACCATCCATAACTTCAGGAGATTAGAATGAAAATAGCCCTGGCACAGCCAAATCCAATAATTGGAGATTTTGAGTTTAACTTTAAGAAGATAAAAGAGCTTATAAAAAAGGCTGAGGCAGAAAATGCGGATCTGGTGATATTTCCAGAATTGTCAATAATGGGATATCCCCCTTTAGATTTTCTCAATAGAGGGGAATTTGTGGGGGATTCTCTTATTTTTTTAGAAAAAATAAAAAGATTAAGTGATAATATAGGGATAATACTTGGTGCTGTGACTCTAAACTACGGAAAAGGAAAGCCTTTTTATAATAGCATGCTTTTTTATCACAAAGGTAAAAAACAATATGAATATCATAAAAGACTACTTCCTACATATGATGTATTTGATGAAGCCCGGTATTTTGAGCCAGGGGAGGGGGTAGGGGTAGTGAATATAGGAGGTCTTCGTATTGGTCTTACTATTTGTGAGGATATATGGACTGAAAAGGGATTTAACCCCTTTGAATATAGGGTTAATCCTGTTGAGGAGCTGATTGATGTGGGGGTAGATATTATAATTAATATCTCTGCTTCCCCATATTATATAAAAAAGATAGAAGAAGTAAAAAAACTCATATCTATTCACTGCACAAAATATTCTCTCCCCATGCTCTATATAAATCAGGTAGGTGGAAATGACGAACTCATATTCCAAGGCCATTCTATGGTATTTGATAAAACTGGGCATATGATAAAAAAGGCAAAGGATTTTCATGAGGACCTAATTTTTTGGAACACAAAAGATACAGATACTAAGGATGAGAATATATTTGAACTGAACACAGAAGATGAGCTTATTTCTGCTCTCTGTGTTGGTATTTCAGATTATTGTAAAAAGCTTAATTTTAAAAAGGTATTAGTTGGACTTAGTGGTGGAATAGATTCTTCTGTGGTAGCAGCCCTTGCCCAAATAGCCCTTGGAAAAGAAAATGTGATGGGTGTGGCTATGCCAGGGCCATATAACTCTCCTGAAAGTTTAGAAGATGCAAGGGAACTTGCAAGTAATCTGGGAATAAGGTTTGAAGTAGTTTCAATTTCTTCTTTTTTTAAAGAAGCCAAGGATACCTTGAAGGGTATCTTTAATGAGCTAAGAGAAGATGTCACAGAGGAAAATATACAATCAAGGCTAAGGGGCGTCATATTAATGGCAATTAGTAATAAGTTTGGTTATCTTCTTTTAAATACAGGAAATAAGTCTGAATTAGCAGTTGGATATTGTACCCTTTATGGTGACACAAATGGGGCACTGTCTATTTTAGGAGATGTAAAAAAAACAATGGTTTATAGAATAGCCCATAGGATAAATGAAAGATTTTCCTATATCCCTGAGAGGGTCTTAATAAAACCACCCTCAGCTGAATTAAGGCCAGATCAAAAAGATGAAGACTCCCTGCCTCCCTATGATCTTTTAGATAAAATTATTGAAAGATATATTGAACAAGGAAGGTCTGGGGAAGAAATAATACAGGAGTTGGGAAACAGGGAGATTGTAAAAAGGGCCTTAATTATGATAAAAAACAATGAATACAAGAGAAGGCAGACCCCCCCTGTATTAAAAGTTACAAAAAGGGCCTTTGGTCTTGGTTGGAGATTTCCTATTGCCCATGGATATAGACCAATATATAACTAAGTAATAATTGTTTTTAGGAGGAAAATAATATGAAAAAAGTAGAGGCAATAATCAAACCCTTTAAACTAGACGATGTAAAAGAAAAACTTACCCAAATAGGAATCAAGGGAATGACCATATCAGAAGTAAAGGGATTCGGAAGACAAAAGGGGCACACAGAGATATATCGTGGGGCAGAATATGTTGTAGATTTTTTACCCAAAATAAAGATAGAAGTTGTAGTGCCAGATGATATGGTGGGAGAAGTAATTACTACAATATGCGAATCTGCCAAGACAGGCAAGATTGGAGATGGTAAGGTGTTTGTATATCCAGTTGAAGAGGTTATAAGGATCAGGACTGGAGAAAAAGGAGAAGTTGCTGTTTAATAATAACAAAATAGAACATTTTTGTATTTCTTTTTTTATATTTAGTACATTTTTGTTTAATATTAGAGAAGGATAAATTATAAATATTTATTTATTTTAATTAATTAAATAATTGGCACAGAACTAGCAAAAAAGATAAGGTTAAGTTTAGCATTTTTGTTTTAGGAAATTTTAAAAAATAATTTTATAGGAGGTTTTAGATGAGTCCCAAAGAAGTTCTTGCCTATGCAAAAGAGAATAAAGTTAAGATGGTAGACATAAGATTTGTAGATTTTCCTGGTGTTTGGCAACACTTCAGCGTCCCAATTGAAGAACTAGATGAAGGGAGTTTTGAAAATGGTTTTGGTTTTGATGGGTCTAGTATTAGGGGTTGGAGGTCTATTAATGAAAGTGATATGTTAGTAATCCCTGATCCTGAGACTGCTACCATTGATCCTTTTTTTGAAGTTCCAACCTTGGCAATAATTGGAAATATTGTCGATCCAGTTACTAGAGAAAAATATGCTAGGGATCCAAGATATATTGCCCAAAAGGCAGAGGAATACCTCAAATTTACAGGGATTGGAGATACAGCATATTTTGGTCCTGAGGCAGAATTTTTTATCTTTAATGATATTAGGTTTGATACTGATTCAAACCTTAGTTTTTATTTTGTAGATTCTGATGAAGGTATATGGAATTCTGGTAGGGAAGAAAGTCCAAATCTTGGTTATAAACCAAGGTATAAAGAAGGGTATTTTCCAGTTCCACCAACAGACACCTTTCAAGACATAAGGACAGAGATGGTCCTTGAGATGCAAAAGGTTGGTATATATGTGGAATGTCAACACCATGAGGTAGCAACTGCCGGCCAAGCAGAGATCGATATGAGATTTGCCCCACTTCTGAAAATGGGTGATCAACTCATGTGGTTTAAGTATATAATTAAAAACGTTGCCAGAAGACATAACCTCACAGCCACCTTTATGCCAAAGCCACTTTTTGGCGATAATGGCTCAGGAATGCACACTCATGTGAGTATATGGAAAGACGGTCAACCTACATTTGCAGGAGACAAATATGCTGGCATAAGTGAAAATGCCTTGTTTGCAATTGGTGGAGTATTAAAACATGCAAAGGCACTTTGTGCATTCACAAACCCAACCACTAATTCTTACAAGAGACTGGTTCCTGGTTATGAGGCCCCAGTAAATCTTGCATATTCTAGCAGAAACAGGAGTGCTGCCATTAGGATACCAATGTATTCTCCATCTCCAAAGGCAAAGAGATTGGAAGTAAGGTTCCCAGATCCATCATGTAATGGTTATATGGCATTTAGCGCCTTGTTAATGGCTGTATTAGACGGGATTGAAAACAGAATAGATCCAGGGGAGCCCCTTGATAAGGATATTTATTCCCTATCTCCTGAGGAACTAAAAGATGTTGGTTCAACTCCTGGGTCCCTTGAAGAGGCATTAGACGCACTTGAAAATGACTATGAGTTTCTCTTAAAGGGCGATGTATTTACAGAAGAAGTAATCAAGGCTTGGATTAGCTATAAGAGAGAAAATGAAATTGATCCAATTAAACTCAGGCCTCATCCCTATGAATTCATGCTTTATTATGACATCTAATATACATCATAGTATTTAAGGATTCTATGATTAAAAGCCTGTCCATGGCTGGGCAGGCTTAATTTTTCTAATACTACTTTCTATAATTTTAAGACAATTACATAGTCTTTCAGGATTTACTAAAAAGGGATAGTCTTTCAATGGTTGGAAAAAGGGAAGTAACTCTTTTAAAAGATATAGGATTTTTTTCAAGATATCTAGGTAGATTACTTGAAAACAAGAAATATTATGAATGGCTTGTAGATAGAGGTGGTTTACAAAAGACTTATCCCTTAATGGAATTATACACAGAACTCAAGGAACAACTATCTGGATTAAATGGATTGGACGAGATAAAAAGATCAATTAGAGAATTTAAACAGCGCCATTTCCTACGTTTAGGTGCAAGGGATTTTTTAAAAAATATAGAATTTCAGACCCTGGTCCTACAAATTTCCTATATAGCTGAGGTCTGTCTCCAGGTGGGCATTGAGATACTCTTGTCTAAACCTACTATCTGGAAGAAGGACAGTTTTGTTCCTATAGAGTGTGAATTTTGTATACTTGGGTTAGGCAAACTTGGGGGAAGGGAACTAAATTATGTCTCAGACATTGATTTAATATATATATATAATCCTAACAAGACATCGCACTCCTGTCATCTATACACATATCTTGTAAGGTGCCTAAATTCCATAATAGGCGATATGTTTGAAGGAGATAGGGTATTTAATGTAGACATGAGGCTCAGACCAAAGGGAAGGTATGGAGAATTAATCCAATCCTATGAAAGCGCTATTGATCACTATTTATTGTCCGGTTCTTCTTGGGAGAGGCAGGCCCTATTAAAGGCAAGGGGAGTGGCTGGAGACAGAAACCTGGCCACATTATTTTTAAACGAGGTACGGCCATTTGTATTTAGAAGATTTTTGGATTTTCAGGCAATAGATGAAATTAGGTCTATGAGGGACAAGATCTTGAAAGAGATCGGACAAAAAACAGGGGATGTCCCAGAAGACGTTAAATTGGGTATTGGAGGCATTAGGGAGATTGAGTTTATAGTCCAAGCATTTCAACTCATCTACGGTGGAAGATATCCTGAACTCATGGAATCAAATACCATCTTATGTATGGAAAAATTGAGAAAATTAAAGTTAATCCCATTAAAGGTCCTAAAAGAGCTAAGGGATGCATACATATTCCTAAGGAGGGTAGAACATTGGATCCAATTAGATGATAATAGACAATCATCAAAGATTCCAAGATCTACCTCAGATAGACGTAGATTATCTTGCGCCATGGGGTTTGATACCTGGGATGATTTTTTAAAAAAATTAAAGACATATGCCTCTTTTGTACACACACATTTTAGGGAACTTTTTTCAAAGGCAAAAAAACAAACGATTACAAAGGATTCTAAATCACAAAAAGACAATACTTACAAAGAAGTAGATAAAGATATTATTTCTTTGTCCTGTTTTGGCCCTACAGCGAGACTCAAGGTCAAAGATCTATTAAATGAGCTGTCCAAGACCTTATCTGATGATGCATTTTATGGGGCGTCAAAGAGAATTCAGACCTTTTTGAACAGGATTGAAAAAAGACCTGGGTTAATGAAGTATCTAGAAGAAAACTTAAATAGTACTATAGAGATAATTTCTATGATCGGTAGGTCAAGGTTTTTTTCTGAGTTTTTATGTTCCCAGCCATCTTTAATTGAAGGGATAATAGAGGGTACAAAATTTAGGGAACAAGAAGATTGGAAGATTTATGCATCAAGGATAATTGAACCCTTGGATTTTGCAGATGCAGTGGAATGGATGAGAAAAATAAAAAATGAGAGGATACTTTATTTTGCTATGCAGGACATAAAAGGTATGTTGGGATTAAAGCCCCTTTTATATAATCTCACTGATGTGGCAGAATTTGTAATAAACGCAGCATATAGCAAAGTACTTGAATATACAAACACAGACAGAGAACTTCCCCTTGCCATATTGGGACTTGGGAAGCTAGGTTCAAAAGAACTTGGTTATTTTTCTGACCTAGACCTAATGTTTGTCTATGAACCTGTTCCCCATGAGGATCCTGAAATTATTCCAGATAAAGTGATCAAACTAGTTCAAAGGTTCAACAACATACTTAGAATGCCCCTTCAAGAAGGACCGGGCTATGAAATAGATACAAGGCTTAGGCCTACGGGGAATTATGGACCCTTAATTGTGACTCTATCCAGATGGAATGAATATTACAATAATGAAGCGGATATTTGGGAGATTCAGTCACTTTTAAGGTTAAGACCCATAGCAGGAAATCCATATCTTTGTGAAAAAATCAAGAAACTAAAGATAGACATCTGCTTTAAGCAAAGGGACAAGGGGTATGTATGGGAAAAGATTTCTTACATGAGGAATCGTATAATAAATGAAAGGGCAAAAGAATCAAAGGACGTGGTGGATATAAAGGTTGGAAGAGGTGGAATGATAGATATTGAATTCATTGTTCAAGGTTTGTTCCTCTCACAGGCCATTTCATCAACATATATGGAAAAAGACACACTGTCTATTTTGGATAGGATGTTTGATTTATTGTCCATTGATATGGAATTTTCTAACTTATTAAAACAAGTGTATAAAGAGTATATTTCTCTCTTGCAACGGGTTCAACTTTTGACAAATTTGAATTCATCCCGTATCTCAAGAAAAAAGTTTTTAGATGCAATACAAATGGGTCTATGGCCTGCTTGTGATAGTCCATTGATCGAGGCATGGGAAGATATTCAAAAATATAAAAAATTGGTAGACAGATTTTGGGAACATTTCTTAACTATCATTTGTAATTAATAATCTTATCAAAACAAAGGTGGAGATAGAATATGTGTCGTTTAATTGCATTTACCAGTGAGGTCCCTAAATCTCCAATGTTGGCCATAAATTCCCTTAATGTAATGAAAGAGGGTCATGATGGCTCAGGAGTGGGACTTTTTTTAACAGACTTAGGAGGTATGTTTGAAGAACTCAAAGAATATCCTATTTTGTCTGGGATATTCACAAAAGAGGGCATGAAGACCTTAGACAGTTACCTCATGCCAATGGGATTTAAAACAAAGTATAACCATTCCATCAAAGTGAAGAAAGACCCGCCTCCTGGTGTGCCTAAAAGATACATGTACAACATCAGGGCATATGAATATCCTGAAGATTGGGAAGAGCTATCCTTTGAAGAAAAAAGACACAGGCTCATGATGATAAGGTTAAAGCTAAGGGATATGGGTCTAAAAGATGAGAGCATGATTGTATATAGCTTTTACCCTGACGCAATCCTCTTAAAAGAGATTGGCGACCCCATGGCAGTAGCAGAATATCTTGATTTGGAGAATGCAGGGCTAAAGGCAAGGGTGGTTATGGCCCAGGGTAGACAAAATACAAACTATGCAATAAATTTGTATGCATGCCATCCTTTCTTTATTCAAGGGATAGCATCAATGACCAATGGTGAAAATACCGCCTTTGTGCCAATTAGGGAATTTTTAGAATCTAGGGGGTTCCCAGGATATGTTGGTTATCAATCTGACTCTGAGGTATTTACCCATATCTTTCACTATATGCTAAACTTTTTAGGACTGCCCCTAGAATTCTATAAACACATAATTACGCCACTTAAAGACGAAGATATTGAAATCCATCCTAATAAGGAATTTTTAAAGAGATTAAAGCATTCTTGCAGGAGGCTTATAATTGATGGTCCCAACTGTGTCATAGGATGTATGCCTGATAAGACATTGGTCATGGTACAGGATAGGAAAAAATTGAGGCCAGGAGTAGTTGGAGGGAAAAAGGGATTTTTTGCCTTTTGCTCAGAAATGTGTGGCCTTGATTATGTATTAAAGGAAGAATTAGGTGAAAATAATTTTGAATATTTTCAACCAATGTATTTAGATACAGTTTATGTCACCGCAGATCGTAAGGAGGTTAAAAAGTGTTCTCAAATGGACCCATTACGCCTTCCCAATTGAGTTTAAAGGACCTTCCTTGGCTCATTTATTGGGATAAAGAAAAATGTCAACTTTGTGGTAGATGTGTGGCTGCATGTCCAGTAAGGGCAATTGAACTTGGAACATTTAGAAAAAGGATCGTTGAAACTCCAATTAATAATAAAAAAGCCCACTCAAATGTATATAAAGTATTTTATGGGATAAAACAAAAGGCAGATCCTGCCCATGCATGTATTGGATGCGGCCTTTGTTCAAAGGTGTGCCCCAATGATGCAATTATACCTTATCACAATGAGGAGGTAGACAAACTAAGGTTCCACATAAATTTAGGTGGTCAACCAAGGAGAAGAGGGGGGAGGAGAAATGATCCAGGGACATTGTTAGACAGGATCAAATTCATCCGTATCTCCATGTTAACAGACCCTGCCCTTGATGCTGGAAGACATGAATTTGAACTCAGGACACTCCTTGGTCGGGTACTTCCACCAGAAGAAAACCTAAGACTATACAAAGAAGAGGGTTGGACACCACCTGTTAGGGAAATCTACCCCCTTGTGATTGGAGGTATGTCCTTTGGTGCCCTGTCCCCGAATATGTGGGAAGGCTTGGTCATGGGGGTTACTTATTTAAACGAAGAATTGGGTATGCCTGTTAGGATGTGTACAGGAGAGGGGGGATGTCCCCCAAGGCTTTTGAGATCCAGGTTCTTAAAATATATAATATTGCAAATTGCCAGTGGATATTTTGGATGGGATGAGATTATACATGCAATCCCAGAGATGAAAGAAGACCCATGTGCCATTGAAATAAAATATGGTCAAGGAGCAAAGCCTGGAGACGGCGGACTCCTTATGTGGTATAAGGTGAATAAACTTATTGCTGCAATCAGGGGAGTCCCTCCTAGAGTAAATCTCCCAAGCCCACCAACCCATCAGACAAAATATTCCATAGAAGAATCCGTTGCCAAGATGATACAGTCCATGTATATGGCGTGGGGATTCAGGGTACCTGTTTATCCAAAGATATCAGGTACATCTACCGCCCTTGCTGTCTTGAATAATCTGACTAGGAATCCTTATGCTGCTGCACTTTCCATTGATGGAGAAGATGGAGGTACAGGCGCTGCATATAATGTCTCCATGGACCATATGGGACATCCAATTGCAAGCAATGTAAGGGACTGTTATTTAAACCTAGTTAAATTAGGGAAACAAAATGAAATCCCAATATTTGGTGCTGGGGGAATAGGCAAGAGGGGAAATCTTGCTGCAAATGCTGCTGCCCTGATCATGCTTGGTGCAAGTGGGGTCCAGGTAGGGAAGTATATTATGCAGGCAGCAGCAGGTTGTGTTGGGTCTGAATCTGATAGGTGTAATATTTGTAATATTGGACAATGCCCAAAGGGGATAACCTCTCAGGACCCACGCATATATAGACGACTTGATCCTGAAAAGGTGGCAGAAAGGCTAGTAGATGTGTTTATGGCCTTTGATACTGAACTGAAAAAGATCGTTGCCCCACTTGGCAGGTCCACGTCTCTACCCATTGGTATGTCTGATGCTTTGGGAATTGATGACTACCATGCAGCAGAAAGGTTAAAAATAAAATACGTGGTCTGATGAAGGGTGAAGTATGAAGGATGAAGGGTGAATACAGATCACTAATCACTAATAAAAGTGAACTGTGAAAAACTGTGAACCGTGAATAGTAGTTTTTAATTCAAAATTCAAAATCCATAATTCAAAATTATTATAAAAATAATAAGTAGGGTGATTAGTCATGGGACAAAAAATAAGAGATGCATATTATATTCCTGGGATGGAAAATGGAAAAAGGGTTGATTCCAGGATATTAGAGGAGAGGATACAAAGAGCTGTTGAACAGGGATATAGAAAGATTGAAGTTGAGGCTTATGGACAACATGGAATTGGAGGAAGACTGTGGAAGGCAGGCAATGAAGAAGTCTTAATATATATAACTGGTGCGCCTGGACAAAGGGTGGGTTCCATGGGATTTCCAAATACAAAGATAGAGATCCTTGGAAATTCCTCTGATGATGTGGGTTGGTTAAATGCAGGGGCTGAAATAGTAGTGCATGGTCATGCCTCAAATGGAATAGCCAATGCCATGGCCCAGGGAAAGATTTATATCGCTGGAAACATTGGGGCACGTGGTATGACCATGACCAAGTTTAATCCCAGATTTTCCCATCCAGAACTCTGGGTCCTTGGATCTGTAGGAGACTATTTTGCAGAATTTATGGCAGGGGGTATTGCAGTAATTTGTGGATATAATCCACAAAATCCAGAAAATGTACTTGGATATAGGCCATGTGTTGGAATGGTAGGTGGGAAGATATTTGTCAGGGGAAAACATGGGCCATTTAGTGAAAAAGATGCAAAACGGGTCCAGATATCCGAGGAAGAATGGGAATGGTTGACTAATAACCTTAAGGTCTTTTTACAAAGAATAAATAGAGAAGAACTATTTGAAGAGCTGTCAAGATATGAAGATTGGGACCTTATTGTGTCTAAAACCCCATATGAGAAAAGGGCTCAAGGACTCAAGTCCATGTCTGAGTTCTATGAAAAGATATGGTGCAAGGAACTTGGAAAAGGAGGATTAATTGGGGATTTAGTAGATTATGACAGGAGCCCCATTCCTATTATAACCACAGGTGAGTTAAGGAGATATATACCTGTTTGGGAAAACAAAAAATATGCTGCTCCATGTGAATCTGCGTGTCCTGCTGGCATACCTGTACAGGAAAGATGGGCACTTATAAGGGATGGACGATTAGATGAAGCAGTGGATATTGCCCTGGTATTTACCCCATTCCCAACTACTGTTTGCGGATATCTATGTCCTAATTTGTGTATGCAAAATTGTACAAAACTAAAATATAACATGAGCCCTGTGGACGTAACACTCTTAGGAAAGGCTAGTACAGAGGCAAATCCACCAAAGATTCCTGAAATTACTGGGAAAAAAGTGGCTGTAATTGGAGGCGGACCTGGAGGTATCTCTGCAGCTTGGCAACTTAGGTTAATGGGACATGATGTAGTTGTGTTTGACAGGGAAGAAAAGCTAGGTGGCAAAATACAAAAATACATTCCTAAATCTAGGATACCTGAAGATGTCTTAAACAAAGACTTGGAGAGGATTAGAAAAGTAATATCCCATGTTCAATTAAAACAAGATATAGACAAAGATAAGTTCAAAGAATTAGTTGCAGAATACGACTTTGTGATACTGGCAATAGGTGCACAAAGGCCAAGGTTACTTCCTGTTGAAGGAAAAGAAATGCTTATCTCAGCCCTTGATTTTTTGGGAAAGAGTAAAAGAGATGAAATCAAGCCAGGAGATAGGGTAGTTGTAATTGGTGCTGGTAATGTAGGATGTGATGTGGCAACAGAGGCACATAGACTTGGTGCTAAAGAAATAACCCTTATAGACATTCAAGAGCCAGCGTCTTTTGGAAAGGAAAGACAAGAGGCTGAAAAGATAGGGGCCAAATTTATGTGGCCAGTTTTTACCAAGAAAATAACAAAAGATGGGGTAATTACTGATTCTGGAGAACTTATACCAGCAGATACAGTGGTAATATCCATAGGAGATGTACCAGAGTTGGAATTTTTAGGTGAAGATATTGAGATAGAGAAGGGATTTGTAAAGGTAAATGAATATTATCAGACCTCAAATCCAAAGGTATTTGCAATAGGAGATGTGGTAAAATTAGGCCTTATTACCGATGCCATTGGAGCAGGAAGGATAGCAGCCACGGCCATAGACGAGATCTCCAAGGGGCTGGAAGTTACTATCCCAAAACGTCCTGAGATAGACAAACAAAGGATGAATCCATTTTTCTTTAACCCAAGGTTAGTAAGATATCAGGATGTCTCAGAATGTGCCAGTGAATGTATGTCCTGTGGAAGGTGTAGGGACTGTGGCATATGTATAACCCTTTGTCCTCAGGCAGCTATCTCAAGGGTTTCCCTTGCAAATGGTGAATTTGAACTTGTGGTCGATGGAGACAGGTGTATTGGATGTGGTTTTTGTGCTGATGTGTGTCCATGTGGCATCTGGAACCTAGTGCCAAATGATCCAGTATGTTAATAAAATATATTAAAGATAAAGGGGCAAATTTTTGCCTCTTTATCTTTACAACTTAGTAAGTTAGGTGTAAGGCAAAAAATACATGCTAAAAAAATTATATGTTAATTTTGGAAATTTTCTCTTATCATTTTCAGATGCCATAGACCTTGCCTATTCTAAGATAGCTTCTCATCAAATAAGAACAGCCTTTATATCCTGGGAAATTGCCAAAGCAGCATCTCTGCCTAAAGAGAGAATTAAGAATCTTTTTATTGCGGCACTGTTTCATGATATTGGTGCCTTATCTATTGAAGAAAAAGTAAGTCTTATTGAACTTGAAGATATTGATCCACATCCCCATTGTATTCGTGGAGAAGCTTTGTTTAAATCGACACCTGTGTTCTCAAAGGCTGCAAAAATTATAAGAAATCATCATAGACCATGGAACCAATGGGATACTCCTATAACCACCTCAGATGTCTTTGAAGCTCAAGCAATATATCTTGCAGATCTTTTAGAGAGAAAAATTGACCGCAAACAATATATCTTACACCAGAGCGAGAATTTAAAAGAAAAAATTGTATCCCTATCTGGAGATCAAATAGAGGATTTCTGGTTAGACTTATCGTCTCCTAGACTATATTCTACTCTCTTACATTTTGGGCCGTTTCGTGTTGTAGAGATTGATTATGATAATATTTTCTCTATTGCAACTCTATTTAGAAAGTTAATTGATTTTAAGTCTAGATTTACCGCAACTCACTCCACTGGAGTTGCTGAATGTGCCCTGATCTTGTCAAAATTGTTTGGCCTAACAGAGGAAGAAATTAAACATATAAAACTTGCTGGTTATCTTCATGATTTAGGAAAACTTGCCATACCAAATTCTATACTTGAAAAAGACGATAGGTTAACTAAAGAGGAATTTGCAATTATTAAACAACATACCTATTTTACTTATTCAGTACTAAATTCAATTGGTGAACTTGAGGATATAGCTGAGATAGCTGCTTTTCATCATGAAAGACTAGATGGTACTGGTTATCCTTTTCATGTTGGAGCGGAAAAAATAAATACTTGCGCAAGGATAATGGCAGTAGCAGATATATTTACAGCCCTTACTGAAGACAGGCCCTACAGAAAAGGGATGAAGAAAAAGGAAATAAAAAAAATTTTAAAGTCTCTATCTCAAAGCAATGCACTTGATAAAAAAATCGTCAATCTTCTCCTAGAAAATTTTGAAGAAATTTCACGTCATGTAAAGGAAAAACAACTTGTTTCAAGGGAGGAGTTTGAAATAACATTTTCTGACATTATTAAGTAATGAAAATGAAACAAGTCAATATCACACTATAATCACAAGACAAGAAAATTATCCATCTATCCAAAATACCTTTCTCAAGGTATCGAAATCTTGAATGTCTCATATAAAAATTATATGAGACGTTTTTGTTTCATTTAAAATTTAAGACATTTAACCCTGTTCGGTTAATTCTTGAGAAAGGACTTTTACGCTTTCAAGGATCTTATCCCTTGTTTTTCTCATAAAGTCCATATCCTTTCCTGCTGGGTCTTCTATATCCCAATCAATTCTTTTACTCCCTGGAATAAATGGACATTCTTGCTCACAGCCCATGGTGACTATATAATCAGGTATAAATTCAGCTATCAGAGATTCCAAAGAAGTTGGTTTAATATAAGCCATGTCAATCCCTACCTCTTCCATTGCCTGTACCATATTGGGGTTGATCTCATCTAATGGATTTGAGCCAGCTGAGCGTACATCGTATTGGTCCCCATAGTATTTTTTAAAAAAGGCCCAGGCCATCTGACTTCTACATGAATTTTCCCTACACACAAATACAATTTTTTTTCTATTTATAAATCGTTCACATATCTCTTTTGCCTTATTTTTCACATCTTCCAGGATACTTGGGAAATTTTTTATTTCTCCAGCTTTTTCAACCTTTCTAACACATATCTCGTCCAAATATCTTGTTCCGCATGCATCAAAAAAATATTTTGCAATTAGCTTTGATCCATCAAACAGGTTTTTTCCTTTTGTGGCTCCAACCCCAATAAATATTCCCTTTCTATGGTTTCTTCCTGGATCCTCGAGTCCTTTTACATATTTTCTTGTCCATAGGGCTTGAGATCTATCAATTAAGGCCTTTACCTGTGCAGTGGGACCATAGAAAAACATAGGGGTTGCAAGTATTATCAGATCAGCAGCAAATATCTTTGGATAAACATCTTGCATATCATCGTCTAATATACAATATCCTTTTTTATCACAATTCCCACATTCCATACATGGTTTAATATTAACCTTGGCAACCTCTATTTTTTCAACCTGAGCCCCCATGTCTATAGACTCTTTTAAAAAGGTGTCTAAAAGTATATTGGTATTTCCATTTAACCTTGGACTTCCTTGAATTCCCAGTATCTTCATATCAAATTCTCCTTTTTTATTGAATTAATATTAGTTAATGGTTATCTTGATAAGACTATTTTTTATCAACCTGGCAAAGAAAATGCAATTTTTAAACCACAGGGCTAAAAAGTTAATTGGCGCTTATAAAACTATACTGGAGGTATTATGGATAGATTATTTTTAAAATTCATCTTTGTTGTGTATTTTGTCTTAATTATATTTTCATGCTCAAGTACAAGTTCTAAAAATAAAGACATAGGAAAGCTGCTCTATGATTCTGGATGTAACAAATGTCATGATAATTCAATAGTATGTTTAAATCTTGGCAAAGATAATGCATATTGGAAAAAGACAGTGTATAGAATGGCAAAAAAGGTAAAGACAAATACCGTAGACAAACGGCTTTTGATTGATACCTTGTCATCTTTGAAAAAAGGGAAAAACGACCTTTGTGATTAATTTTTAAAATCAAAAACAAAACATAGGAGGTATTAGAGATGAAAAAGGTGTTAATAGCTTATGTAAGCAGGACAGGGAACACAGAAAAAATGGCAAATTATATTGCTGAGGGGGTTAGAATTTCTGGTCATGAGACAGTCTTAAAAAAGGTATCAGACATTAAGTCTCCTGAGGAATTGGAAGAATATCACGGTTATATCTTTGGGTGTCCAACTTATCATAGGGACATGACCCCAGCAATGAAACAGTTTCTGTTTTTAGCGGAAAAGGTTAATCTAGTTGGAAAGATTGGTGGCGCCTTTGGGTCTTATACCCATTCTGGTGAGTCAGCACCAATGATCTTTGATACAATGCAGTATGTCTTTAAAATGGACATGGTAGACCTAGGACCACTTAGTTTAAAAGAAGCAGTAATAGATACAGATGATGGTCTTAGGGCGTGCCAGGACTATGGTAAAGAAGTTGGTAAAAAATTAGGATAAAATAAGGAGGCATAGAAATGGCAGAATGGAAATGCACAAATTGTGGATATACCTTAAAGGCAGAAACCCCACCTAAGGAATGTCCTTCTTGTAAAAAAAAGTGTGAGTTTGTGGATGTTTCTTGTTACATTCCAGATTGCAAAGACCAGGGCAAAGATACAAGGTTGTAATGAAAAAACAATTCTTTGAAGAGGTCTGTTATTTGGGCCTCTTCTTTAAAAAAGGAGTAAAAATAGATGAAAAAAGTAGCCTTATTTGCCTTTAATGGGAGTCCCATGTGTTTTATTCATGTCCTTTTAAATGGAATACGTTTAAGAGAAAAAGGAAATCAAACAAAAATAATTGTGGAAGGTGAGGCAACAAGATTAATCCCAGATATGTTTGATGAAAAAACTATGTTGTATAATTTTTCAAAAAGAGCTCTTGAGTTAGAAATTATTGATGGTGTTTGTGAAGCTTGCTCAAAAAAAATGGGTACATATGATGTGGTACTAAAAAAAGGTTTAAAGACCTTAAGTGATCTTTTCGGACATCCATCAATGGATAGATATTTAGCTGATGGTTATGAGATCATAACATTTTAATTTAATTTTACATAAGGAAGGTCCTATGAAAAAAGTCTTTTTATACACTCTAAGTACATGTGGACACTGTAGAAATACTAAAAATTTTTTAAAACAAAGAGATATTGAGTTTGATTTCATATTGTTATTATAAATTAATGGTGTATTAGAAAATTTGTCAAAGGGATATTTATGAAAAAATCCTTATCTTTGAATTCATGGCAAAAAGGGTAAATACCCAGCTTGAGAGGCTAAAACAAAAGAATAAAAATAGTTTTATGTTTATAGATGAACCAGGACTGCAATTTTTATTTAGTGCCTTGTCTGGATATAACGATGTCTTTGCACGTGAAGATATAGAGAATCTACTATCTCAAATAAATAGGCCAAGGGGTATTCATCTATGCGGAAATCCTGATTGGGATTTTTTATTTGGGTTTGATATGGATATTGTATCAATTGATATTTATACTAATCAAAAGGTCATTCCCTTATATGGAAAGTCCATTAAGAACTTTATTGAAAGAGGTGGGACTATTGTATGGGGAATAATTCCAACTAATTATGAACCATTTTTAAATGAAAATTTAGATAGCTTAAAAAGTTTATTAAACAACATATGGAAAACAGTATTAAAATCAGGGATAGACAGACAAGAGCTCCTCTCAAAGAGTATGCTCTCTCCTGCCACGTGTTGTTTAGTAAATCAAGACAAGGAAAAAACTGTTGAAAATGCATTCTCTCTTTTAAAGAAACTCTCACAACAACTAAGAGAAGAATATAAGCTTTTTAAATGAACCTTGAATTTTCTATTCCACTACTAATTTTTTGTTGTTTTATCCTTCAATGGTTGTCTTGGAGGGTTAAATTACCTGCTATTTTATTTCTCCTCTTGTTTGGCATTATAATAGGTCCTATTTTAAATATATTTAATCCAGATAAAATATTTAGCAGTTTCTTTTATCCTTTTGTGTCTCTATCTGTTGGTTTAATACTTTTTGAAGGAAGTTTATCATTAAGATTTATGGAAATTAAAGGGTTGGAATCAGTTATTAGAAGGCTTGTAACTATAGGGGCAGTAATAACTATTATTATAACAATGGTATCTACTCATTATTTATTAGATCTTTCTTGGAAAATATCTCTTTTATTTGGAACTATAACAGTGGTAACTGGACCAACAGTTATAACTCCAATACTAAGGATAATTAATCCTACAACAAATATAAGTAATATCCTAAAGTGGGAAAGCATTTTAATAGATCCAATAGGTGCCATATTGGCTGTATTAGTGTATGAATTAATCATCCTTGGTGGTGAGACCAATGGAGCTCTACACATTCTTTTTTCCCTTATTAAAATTGTGGGAATAGGAGTTATAATTGGAACTATATCAGGATATTTATATGGAGTCTCAATTAAAAAACACTGTATACCAGAATATCTACACAAGGTTTCTTCTCTTGCATTAGTCATGATAGTTTTTGCATTTTCAAATTTTTTAAAAAATGAATCAGGTCTTTTGAGTGTAACGATTATGGGGATAGTCTTGGCAAACCAAAAAGACGTTGATTTAACTGAATTAATTGACTTTAAAGAGACAATAAGTATTATTTTAATATCCATATTGTTTATATGTCTTGCCTCAAAAGTAGATTTAATGGAGCTAAAATCTCTTGGGGTTAAATCAATTATTGTGTTATTTATTATGCAATTTTTTTCAAGGCCTCTGAGTGTTCTAATATCCACTTTTGGCTCAAGGTTAAAATGGAATGAAAGACATATGATTGCTTGGATAGCACCTAGGGGTATAATCGCAGCTGCAGTATCTTTTTTATTTTCCATAGGATTTGAAAAAAATGGTCTTTATGGGGGTTCTTTTTTAGTACCCTTGACCTTTGAGGTGATTATTTTCACTGTTGTCCTTCAAGGGTTAACATCAAGGCCCATTGCAACTCTTTTAAAGGTATCAAAAAAGAAACCCCAGGGGTTTTTAATAATTGGATCTAATTTGGTTTCCAGGACAATAGCATCTTCCTTACATGAAAATGGAATTTACACTGTAATAGCTGATCCTGGATGGGAGGGAATATCAATCGCCAAAAATATGGGTCTATATACATATTATGGGAATCCCATGTCAGAACAGGCAGACAGGAATTTGGACCTAACTAACATTGGCAGGGTGCTGGCATTGACCCCAATAGACTGGGTAAATATATCCTCTATGCTTCATTTTAAAATGGAACTGGGAAAAGAAAATGTTTATACAATAAACACCATTGATCCCAAAAATAATGTCTTAAGAAAAAAAATAGATTATAAAAAGTATGGACATGTTTTATTTTCAGAAGAAATCTCTTATTCCAAATTACATAATTTATTTTCAGAGGGATTTTTGCCCAAAACAACAAAGATTACAGAAAAAATTACCATAAATACCCTCACAAAGGAAGGTGACATTATCTTGCTTTTTGCAATAAATCCATTAAATGAGGTAATGATATTTAATTCAAGCCAAAAAATAAGACCAAAAACTGGGTGGAGGGTTATATATATAATTAAGCCAATTTAAAAAACATATTTAAAATAAGAGACTAAATATTACAGGGGTCCACCTAAGTAGATACCCTTAATACCCAATTTTTGAAATTCTCTATATATCCAGGGCCCAAATTTTCCGCTTTCATAGACCAGAAAGAAAATGGTTGGAGGATATTTTTATTTAAGAAAATTATACAAACCAAGTTTTTTATGAATATAAATTACCAACGAAAAATCTTTACCTTTAAATGAAATTTTTTTAATCTGTGTTTGATGTTTGAACTGTGAAGAGTAGAAATTTTGGATTTAATGTAAGTAATCGTTATTTATTGTAATTATGTAAGTTAGAGGAATTTGTAATAATTGATGGTAATTAAGTTATTTATTGTAATTTGTGGTAATTTAAGACGAAATTAGAAGATTTGGGAGTCTATAGGAGGAGCAAAATATGTCTGAAGAAAAAAAGGAAATATTTCCCCAAGAGATTCAAACATTAATAGCAGGAATATTTCCAAATACAAAATTTTTTGAGACCAAGTTTGAGAATTTGCAGATGCAGATTGATATGTTGAGGAGAACGCAGGAAGATTTTAAAGAGGAAATGAGGGATCTGAGACAAGATATGAATTATAGGTTCCTGCAAGTAGATAAAAGGTTTGAACAGGTAGACAAGAGATTTTCAGAGATGAAAGAGGATATGAATGCGAGATTTGCTGAGGTTGATAGAAGATTTTCTGAAATGAAAGAGGACATAGACAGAAGATTTGCAATGGTTGATGAAAGATTTGAGCAGGTAGATAAGAGATTTGAGCAGGTAGATAAGAGATTTGAGCAGATTGATAAAAGATTTGAGCAAGTAGACAAGAGATTTGAACAGGTAGATAAAAGATTTGAGCAGGTAGATAAAAGGTTTGAGCAAATAATAGCATCAATAGATAGGCTTTCTGATAAGTTAGATAAAAGGGACACAGAACATAGAAATTTCACATTAAAGATGTTTTCAATTTCAATAGGGATATCAATCTTAGGAGTTTTAGGAGCATTTTTAAAAACAATGGGAGTGTTTTAAATTAGGGTGAACTGTGAATGGTGAACGGTGAACTGTGATAGGAACGAATAGTTACCCTGGTAAATTCATATATGATGTTAAAGAGAGTGGTTATGAAAAAACTTCCAATAGGTATACAGACATTTAGTGAGATTATTCAAGAAAATTATTACTATGTGGATAAAACAGAATTTGCATACAAGCTTATAACAAGGGGTAAGTATTATTTTCTCTCACGACCGCGACGCTTTGGCAAATCTCTTTTTCTTGATACACTTGCAGAGATATTTTCAGGCAACAAAGAACTATTCAAAAGATTGTATATTTATGACAAGTATGATTTTTCTCCTCATCCAGTTATAAGAATCTCGTTTGGTAGTGGAGATTATTCCTTAGATGAAAACCAGACAATTGATGAGATAAAACACATATTAGAGGACAACTTAGACGCTTTAGGTTTAGAATGTAAGGATATAGGAGATTTTAAAAACTGTTTTAAACAACTCATAAGAAAAGCTCATCTCAAATACAATCAAAGAGTTGTCATTTTGATAGATGAATATGACAAACCCATTTTAGATAACATTACCAACCAAGATAAGGCTATAAAAGCAAGAAGCATACTGAAAAATTTTTATAGCATAATCAAAGACAATGATAGATATATTAAATTTGTCTTTATTACAGGAGTATCAAAATTTTCCAAATTGAATCTATTTAGTGGATTGAACAATCTAGAAGATATCACTATAAATAAAGAATATGCAGAGATATGTGGCTATACTCATGATGATTTACTAATTGTTTTTAAAGATAAAATAAATAAAGTAAACATAGATTTGGTAAAAAAATGGTATAATGGCTACAATTATTTGGGCAAACCTTTATATAATCCCTTTGATATACTTTTGTTTCTCTCATCCGGTCATGATTTTAGAAACTACTGGTGGCAAACAGGCAATCCATCATTTCTGATAGAGAAACTAAAAGAAGAAAACTGCTACATTCCTGAGCTTGAGAATGCCTTAATATCAGAGGAGGCATTGGAAGCCTTTGATGTTGAGTATATAGACCTAAGGGCACTGCTATGGCAGACGGGGTATTTGACTATCAATGATAAACTAACAGATGACACAGGTAGTAACATGTATAGATTGTCTGTTCCCAACCTTGAGGTTCAGTTCTCTCTAAATAGACTCTTTATAGATTATCTTACTAATCAAAGAATAGAAAAGACTAGATACGAGTTTAATATAAAAAATGCCTTAAAAGAAAATGACTTTGAATCATTTATAAATCACCTAAAGACCATCTTTGCAACTATTCCCTATACCAACTATGCAAACAACATAATATCTAAGTATGAGGGATATTATAATAGTGTCATCTTTGTGTATTTAATGGCACTTGGCTATGAGGTGATACCAGAGGATATAACCAATAAAGGAAGGATAGATTTAACAATAAAGACAAAAGATAAGATATTGATAATAGAGTTTAAAGTAGATGTAGAAAAAGAAAAGCCCATATATCAGATAAAGCAGAGGAGATATTTTGAGAAATATTTAAGTGAAAACAAAGAAGTTTATTTAATAGGCATATCTTTTAATAGTGAAGAAAGAAATATAGTAGATTATGAAATAGAGAAGATATAAAACTGTGAACTGTGAAGGGTGAAGGGGAGAAGGATGGATCATAAAGATTTGGATGGATGGAAAAGGGGGTTTTTATTTGAATTAAAACGTTTTTAAAAGCATTCTTCTCCTAGTTTTTATGCCATTTGTTTTCATAATTCTCCTTGACCTTTTCGTTCAATTATTATATCCAAAATTTATGCTAGATAGCCTAATCACTTCAAAGACTAGGATCAGATTAATTGTCAAATTTTTTTTAAATCCAGGGGTTAGTGCCTATTTGAGAGAACTTGCCTCTGAATTTGGAGAATCTACTAATAGCCTTAAACAAGAGCTTGATAAGTTATCTAAATCTGGGATCTTGAGCAAAGACGCTGAAGGTAGAGTAATAAAGTATTCTGCCAATAGAGCTCACCCTCTGTTTCCTGAGCTTACATCAATTGTGCGTAAATATTCTGGTATAGACAAGATTGTGGAAAATGTGCTCAGTCAACTGGGAAAAGTAGAGAAAGCATATATTGTTGGAGATTATGCAAAAGGTATAGATTCTGGTATAATTGATCTTGTAATAGTTGGAGATGTGGACTTAAGTTATTTGTATAAATTGATTACAAAAGTTGAACAATTAATTAAAAGAAAAATAAGGGTACTTGTGATTAAGGCAGAAGAACTAGAAGAGTATGGGAATAAATTAAAGGTAGATGATGGGATTTTGTTGGTGGGTGCTACTTAAATCCTAGAAATAGTTAAATTATTTTACAGAGGTGAACCTAGGGCTAAAGGCTAAAGAAAATGAACAGTAAACTGTGAACAGTGAACTGTAAGTTGTGAAGGGGGGTGTAATAAAGGCTAAGGGCTAAGGGATGAGTAAAAGAGGTTTTAAGAGACTTTAGGTCTGGCAAAAGAGTGAGGAATTGACTGTTTATATGTATCGGTTATATATATCAGGTCTCGAATAACGAATCTTTTTAATAGGTTACACTAATAATAAAAAAAGAGACTTAAATAACATAATTAGGGAGCAAAAGATGTCTGAAGAAAAAAAGGAAATGTTTCCCCAAGAGATTCAAACCCTAATAGCAGGGATATTTCCAAATACAAAATTCTTTGAGACCAAGTTTGAGAATTTACAGATGCAGATTGATATGTTGAGGAGAACGCAAGAAGATTTTAAAGAGGAAATGAGAGATTTAAAACAGGATATGAATTATAGGTTCCTGCAAGTAGATAAAAGGTTTGAACAGGTTGATAAAAGATTTTCAGAGATGAAGGAAGATATTGACAGAAGATTTGAGCAAGTTGACAAAAGATTTGAGCAAGTTGACAGAAGATTTGAGCAGGTAGATAAAAGGTTTGAGCAAATAATAGCATCAATAGATAGGCTTTCTGATAAGTTAGATAAAAGGGACACAGAGCATAGAAATTTCACATTAAAGATGTTTTCAATTTCAATAGGGATATCAATCTTAGGAGTTTTAGGAGCATTTTTAAAAACAATGGGAGTGTTTTAAATTAGGGTGAACGGTGAACTGTGAACTGTGAACGGTGAAGGGTGAAGGATGTAAAGGCTAAAGGCATAAGGCAAAAGGCTAAAGGGGATAGAGGCTGTAGAGGTTGTATAAGGGGTAAAGGGCGTAGAAGGCGTAGAGGGGGGAGTTAGTTATGGTTAGTTGCGGAAGAAACTAACCCGTAACTAAACAATGAACTAACCTGTAATTAACCCGCAACTAACCATAAATTCAAAAATAGGAGTCAAGAAATGCCTTTTTATGATCGAGAGGAAGATAAAAGGCGGATGAAGGCGGTGCTCAGTGGGGAGCCGAACCTTGTTTATTTTGTGTATGGTCCGATCAACAGCGGGAAGACGGCGTTATTGATGAGGGTATTTGAGGAACTGCCCGAGGAATATCGGGTGTTTTATATAAATTTTCGGTGGAGGTATGTAGGAGAAGTAAGGGATTTAATTCAGGTACTTTTTAGAGTGAAAGGGAAAAAGGAGAAGCTTTCTGTATTTTTGGAGAAGGCTCTAAAAGGCGGAGCAAAGTTGTTTGAGAAGCTTGGCGGGATACCAATACCCGAAGAGGTTTTTGATTTACTTTTCAGGCGGACAGAGAGGGCAGAAGATGTATTTGCCTTTTTAAAGGATTATTTTAGTTTAGTGGTTGAGAAAGGGTATAAGCCAGTATTTGTGTTAGATGAGATGCAGACCATAAAGGAAGTAATAAACACAGCGGGTAAGCCAGTAATTCATGAGCTATTTAATTTTCTTGTTGGTCTAACAAAGGAGACACACTTGTGTCACTCACTTTGTGCGACGAGTGATTGTTTGTTTATAGAGGATGTTTATAGTAATGCGAGGCTTGAGGGCAGGGCGGAATATATTTTAGTAGATGATTTGTCGAAAGAGAAAGCCTTTGAGGTTTATGAGGAGTTTGGTTTTAGAGAGAAAGAGAGAGTATGGGAATATATAGGTGGAAAGTTTGGAGATATGATAAGGCTTTATGAGAAGGAAAAAAGTGGCCTAGAGGAAGGGGAGGCCTTAGAGGAGCTATGGCGAGATGAGGTTGGGAAATTGAGGATGATAGAAGGAGATATTTTTGAGAGGTACGAGGAAGCCGAAGCCCTTTGGGAGTATTTGGGAAAATTTGGGGAAGTTTGGGAGCGTCCTGTGAGTATCAGGAAGGAGAAGAAGTTCATGTTTTTTTGGGTAGATAAGAACATTTTATTTTACAACCCGGTGAGGGGCACAATCAGGCCGCAGGGGAGGCTGATCCAGAGGGCGATAGGGGAGATAGTGAAATAAGTGAACTGTGAACGGTGAACTGTGAACTGTGAGTGGTAAAAGGATGGATCATAAAGATTTAGATGTATGGAAATATAGTATAGATTTTGTGATGGATGTCTATAAAATTACATTGGATTTTCCAAGAGAAGAAGTTTACGGCTTAACAAGTCAAATAAAAAGGTCTGCAGTATCAGTGCCTTCTAATATTGCTGAAGGATTAGCCAGGCAGACAAAAAAAGAACAAATCCAGTTTTTGTATATAGCTTTAGGTTCATTGTCAGAATTAGAAACACAATTAATTATCTCTAAAAAACTGGGGTTTCTTCAAGAAACTGCTTATAATGATATGCAATTTAAAATAGAACGTATAAGAAAATTATTAACTGGTTTAATAAAATATCAGAAAAGAAGTCTAAAACGCGTGAACGGTGATCTGTGAACGGTGAACGGTGAAAAGTGAACGGACATGATGCGTGAATGGTAAACGGTGAACAGTGATTGGTGAAAGGTAAGGTAAAATGTAAATTTTGATGACAGCTTACAATTCACGGTTCACAGATCACAGTTCACAGTTCACCATAAAGGAGATTTCATGCTAACTAACCTTACGGCTAAATTTCGGGAAAAGCTGAACTCAGATACCCACTTTGCGGAGCTCATAAAGGGTTCTGGAATTGCTTTTGTTTTAAGGATTGTTGGAATAATCGCCGGGTACGTTTTCACTCTGTTTGTTACGAGAACTCTAGGGGCAAAGGCCTGGGGGATTTTCGCTCTATCATTGGTTGTGCTTCAGATAGCTTCTGTTATTGGAAGGTTGGGGATGGATACAGCTCTTTTGAGATTTACTGCTGAGTATACAGCGAAAGGGGAAAGTATTTAGTGGCAAGGAGAATTCTAAATATAAAACTTAGTGCTGATAAAAGGCGTCTTTTGGAAAACTTTTTTTCGCTATCGGTTCTTCAAGGCGCCAATTATATTCTTCCTTTAATTACTCTACGTTATTTTG
Source organism: Desulfohalobiaceae bacterium (assembly GCA_027013815.1). Taxonomy (GTDB): domain Bacteria; phylum Desulfobacterota; class Desulfovibrionia; order Desulfovibrionales; family Desulfothermaceae; genus Desulfothermus. The sequence continues at coordinate 28,885 of JALWFY010000121.1, forward strand.
TAAGAGTTTCAGGGCTTGAAAGGTTTGGGCTCAAAGCATTTGATCAAGCTTTTATTCAATATTTTAATATCCTAACAGATTATGGATTCAATTTGTCAGTTACAAGGGAAATTTCCATATATCAAGAGAAAAAAATTGGTTGGCTTAATGGTCAACTTTTGGATATGTTAATAGAATAAATTTTTTTTCCATATGCTTTTTAAGCAGGAGGTAATATGAAAAAACGTATTCTCGTAACTGGCGGGGGAGGATTTATAGGTAGTCACTTGTGTGGGAGGGTTTTAAAAGAAGGACATGAAGTTTTGTGTGTGGATAATTTCTTTACAGGTAGTAAGAGAAATATTGTTCATTTAATGGATGATCCATATTTTGAAATTCTCAGGCATGATATCTGTTTTCCTCTTTATGTAGAGGTAGATGAGATTTACAATCTCGCCTGTCCTGCAAGCCCGGTTCATTATCAAAAGGATCCGGTACAAACTACTAAAGTTTCTGTCTTAGGAAGTATAAATATGCTGGGGTTAGCCAAAAGGCTCAAAATTAAGATTCTTCAAGCATCCACTAGCGAGGTTTATGGAGATCCCGAGATTCATCCCCAGCCAGAAACTTACTGGGGAAATGTAAACCCTACTGGTCCGCGCGCCTGCTACGATGAAGGAAAGAGGTGTGCGGAGACTTTGTTCTTTGATTATCACCGACAGCATAAAATCAAAATCAAGGTGGTAAGGATTTTCAATACCTATGGTCCCAGGATGCATCCGAACGATGGCCGGGTGATGAGCAATTTTATTGTTCAGGCGCTTAAAAACGAGTCTATTACAGTTTACGGAGATGGAACGCAGACAAGAAGCTTTTGTTATGTGGATGATATGGTGGAGGGGATAATAAAGATGATGAATAGTCCCGACGATTTTACAGGTCCTGTAAATCTTGGGAATCCGGAGGAATATAGGATTATAGATCTTGCCGAGAAGATTATAGATCTTACGGGATCGAGGAGCAAAATTGTGTTTAAGCCATTACCTCAGGACGATCCAAAGAGGAGACGCCCTGATATTACCCTTGCTAAGAAAAAACTTGTGTGGGAACCAAAAACGCCGGTAAAGGAAGGTTTAAATAAGACCATAGCTTATTTTGAAGAGCTTATGCGAAAACGAGAGCTTTAAACTTTTTCCCTATTCAGGGGCTCTATATTTTAGGTTTAGTAATAAGTCAAAGAAATGGAGCGAGGTGTATTTCGTTTGATGTTGATGATCTTAAAAAAATAATGTTGTCATAAAGGAGAGGAAATAGAATATATGCAGAGTTTATAACTGATAAAACAAAATCGTTAAAACCAAAAAAAAAGCTGAAAGATTATATAAATTTAAAAAGATAATAATTGGAGTGATAAATGATTTTAATAGTAGGTGGAGCAGGTTATATAGGAAGTCATATAAATAAATTATTAAATCAGCAAGGATATGAAACTATTGTTTTTGATAACTTAATATATGGTCATAGAGAGGCAGTAAAAGGGTCAGAATTTGTTTTAGGAGATTTAAATAATATTGAACAGATAAGATTAGTCTTTAAAAAATATAAAATTGATGCAGTTATGCATTTTGCTGCTTTTGCTTATGTTGGTGAATCAGTTGTCAAACCTGAAAAATATTATATTAACAATGTAAGCAATAGTCTAAATCTATTGCAAGTAATGAGAGAGTTTAATTGTAAATACTTTATCTTTTCATCTTCTTGTGCAACTTATGGAGAGCCTCAATATATCCCCATAGATGAAAAACATCCACAAAATCCAATCAATCCATATGGACAAAGTAAATTAATGGTAGAAAGGATATTAGAAGATTATTCTAATGCATATGGCTTAAAATATGTAAGTTTAAGATATTTCAATGCAGCCGGAGCTGATATTGATACAGAAATAGGAGAAAACCATAACCCTGAAACCCATCTAATACCTTTAATACTTGATACAGCTCTTGGGATAAGAGAAGATATAAAAGTCTTTGGTACACATTATGATACACCAGATGGAAGCGCAATTAGGGATTATATTCATGTAATGGATCTAGCAGATGCTCATATATTAGCACTTGAGTATTTGAAGAGAGGCGGAAAATCAGATGTTTTTAATTTAGGCAATGGAAATGGATATTCTGTTTTTGAAATTATAGAAATGGTAAGAAAAATTGCTCAAAAAAACTTTAAGGTAACTATAACAGATAGAAGAGCAGGGGATCCTGCAAAATTAATAGGGGATGCAACAAAAGCAAAAAAAGTATTAGGTTGGAAACCTAAATATTTTGAATTGGAAACTATTATAAGTACAGCTTGGAAATGGCATAAAAAGCTAAAAAAATGAAATATAATTTGTGAAATAAATCTAAAAAAAGGATATATCAATGAAAATACTTCATATATATAGGGATTTATGGGGAGAAGGAGGGGTTCCTCATGAAGCAATGTCTTTAATTAAAGAACAGATGGAATTGGGAATGGACATTTACACTATTTCTTCAAATGATTCTAAAAAAAAAGTGCCATCTCAATTTATAGAGGTAAAAGAAAATGTAGAAGCTCATGAAATTGGTAAGTTTACTAATGTAAAGAAAATGATTAGAAAGATAAAACCTGATATAATTCACTGTTATTCTCTTGGTATTCCAGAGCATACTATTTGGTTTCTTTTTTTGAAAGAATTGAACATACCAATTTTTTTATCGTTTCATGGAATACTTAATCCATATTTGTTAAAGAAAAGATTTGGGGGTAAATTAAATACACCTCTTCATTATTTATTGAAATTAATTTATAGAAAAATATTTGATAAAAATTTGTTGAAACTGTGTTCAGGTTTTCATCTTTTATCAGAATTTGAGAAAAATTTATTGTCTTCTTTTATAAATTTGGAAAAAAAAGTAACTATTATTATGCCAAATGGAGTAGATTTGGAGTTTGATTATGGAATTAATAAAAAAAACAATTATAAAAAAAATAATGAGATTACTTTTTTGTATATTGGAAGAATAGACATATATCAAAAAGGATTAGATATTGTATTAAACGCATTTAAAAAGATTCAATTAAAAACTCCTTTAAAGTTAAATTTAATTATAGCAGGACCATCTGTTAAATTTAATACCTATATATTAAAAAGAAAAACTGATAACTTAAAATTAAAAAATGTTACTTTTTTAGATTATGTAAATGACAAAAAGAAGGCAAAATTATTTGAAAAAGCTGATTATTTTTTACATATTTCAAGATTTGAAGGTATGGCAAGAGCTGCTCGAGAAGCAATTGCTAATAATATTCCTTTAATTGCAAGTTATGAAAGTAATTTTGGATCTTGGGTAGAAAAATATAATCTTGGTTTTGCTTGTAATGTTAGTAGTGAAAGTTTAATTAATGCATTAGAAAAAGCTATTAGTATTAATAATAAATATAATTTATTAGTTAATAATGTAATATCTTATAAAAAAAAGTATAATTGGAAATATGTAGCTGAAAATATTGTTAATGCTTACAAAGAATGTTTAAAAAGGATAAAGCTATGAAAACAGATATATTAATAGTAGGGGCTGGTCTTTCTGGATTAGTTATAGCTAATCGAGCGGCGAAAAATGGTTTAAAAATTTTAATTGTTGAAAAAAGAAATCATATAGGTGGAAATTGTTATGATTATTATAATGAAATAGGAGTATTAGTCCATAAGTATGGGCCTCACTATTTTAGAACTAATAAAAAAGAAGTTTTTGATTATTTGTCTCAATTTACAGAATGGCATTATGTTCAATATAAAGTGAAAGCGTATGTAGATGGTAAACTACTTTCACTACCTATTAATTTAAATACTATTAATGAAATGTATGGATTAAATTTATCATCTTTTGAACTTAGGGAGTGGTTTGAAGAGATTAGAGAAAAAATAGATAATCCTGGAAATTCTGAGGAAATAGTGGTTTCTAAAGTTGGGAGAGAAATTTATGAAAAATTTTTCTATGGTTATACTACTAAACAATGGAGTTTAGAACCTAAAGAACTTGATGCTTCAGTTACAGCAAGAATACCTGTTAGAACAAATAGAGATGATAGATATTTTACAGATAAATATCAAGCTATGCCAAAATATGGATACACTAAAATGTTTGAAAAAATGAGTGCACATCCAAATATAAAGATATTATTAAATACCAACTTTAAAGAAATTAAAGATGAAATAAAATATAAAAAGTTAGTATATACTGGACCTATTGATGAGTTTTTTGATTTTAAATTTGGAAAATTACCTTACAGATCACTCAAATTTGAACATGAAAATTACTTCCAAGAATTTTATCAAGAATATTCTCAAATAAATTATCCGAATGACTATGATTTTACAAGAGTAGTTGAAATAAAACATGTTACAGGACAAAAGCACCCATATACCACTATAGTAAGAGAATATCCAGCAAATGAAGGCGAACCATATTATCCTATACCTGCACAAAAAAATAAAAAAATTTATAATAAATATAGAGAGGAAGCTGAAAAATTAAAAAATGTATATTTTATAGGAAGGCTTGCTAGTTATAGATATCTTAATATGGATCAGGTAATTGATGAAGCACTGAAGGCTTCACAAAAAATAATTAATAATGCTTTGGAGTTTTAAAATTAGAAAAATATATATTTTTTTAGAACAATTACTATATTCATTGACATCATTTTTGGTTTCTATAACATTAGCTAGAAATTTGTCTGCAAATGAATTTGGTAAATGGGTGATTTATATTACCTTAATATATCTTATTATTAGTATAAATAATAGTAGTTTTTGGCAATTATTTATAGTTAATTATACTAAATTGAATAGTAAAATAAAAAAAATTTTTTATAAAAGTACTATTATAATAGCTAGTGCTACTGTAACA
>JALWFY010000122.1 GCA_027013815.1 Desulfohalobiaceae bacterium
AAGAGGGTTTGTCTGAAGCCATTGCCCTCTTTAATGCAGGCTCTAATTCTTCGTGTTTTTCTACAAATTCTCCATGGCCTCCAAGTGCTTTTACTATTCCCTCATAATGAGCACTCCTTAATTCTGAGCAATACACCCTATCACTCCCATAATTTAGTTCCTGACCATGCTTTATCATGCCCCACGCCCTATCATTTGATATAACACAGGTAATCTTTACTCCATGTCTTATTGCAGTATCAAATTCCATTGCATTAAAACCAAACGAGCCGTCTCCATTTATCACAAAGACCTCTTGTTCTGGCTGAGCTAGCTTTGCAGCAATACCAAAGGGAATACCTGTGCCCAGACAACCAAACTGGCCACTTGCACTACCTAAGACTCCACCCCTTGTGTTTGCCTTAAGACCCATTAGGGCGAAATAAGAAATATCCCCTCCATCTGCAATAAATATGGAGTCTCTAGGTGCTATATTTTTGACCACCTCCACAAGTCTTGCAGGGTGTATTGGGGAGGAAGTCTTTTGCCTTTGTTCTAGTTCTCCTGATATTAATGAACTATAACTATCTTTTAATTCCCTTACATACTCTTCCCTATCCACCTTTTTCACTTCCTTGACTAGTTGTCTTAATACTAGACCAATATCCCCGGTAATTCCCACATCTGACACCCTGTTCATATTGATCTCAGATGGTTCAATATCTACTCTAATATGTTTGGCTTGAGGAAAGATCTGTCCAAAAAGGAGTAACCAGTTGTATCTTATTCCAAGAGATATAACTAGATCTGCCTGGGATGCAGCTGTTAATATGGCAGTTTGACCTCCGTCCCATAGAGATAAGGGATGTTCATCTGGAATAGTGCCCCTTCCTGCATTCATAAGTGCAAAAGGAATGTTAGTCTTTTCAATAAATTCAATAAGTTCATCCTGGCAGTTACTATAGGCGATTCCACTACCTGCTATTAAAAGTGGTCGCTTGGCATTGTTAATTAACTCTGCTGCCTTTTTTATATCTTTCATGGGACCCATATAATTATATTTAGATGAAGGGTTAGGATAGATAATCTCAGACTCTTCAATCTTTTTATTTAAAACATCTGGAGGGAATTCTAAAAAAACAGGGCCAGGTCTTCCTGATTTAGCAATATTAATGGCCTTGGATAAATATTCAGGGATCCTTGCAGTCTCCATACACCTTGCCCCCCACTTCACATAGGACCTTATCATATCCAGTTGGTCCATGTCCTGTAGGGCCCCCTTGTCTACATCTTTGATTGGAGAAGTCCCTGATATTAACACTAAGGGTACATTGTCTAAAAAGGCGTTTACCAAACCTGTTAATGCATTTGTAAATCCTGGACCTGCTGTTACAAGGGATATACCTACATGATTCCCATAAATAGACCACGCGTGTGCCATCATAACGGCCGCCTGTTCATGTCTTACGTCTATTGCCCTTATTTTATGCTCAAAAAGACCATCTAAAATACTATCAATATGTCCCCCACATAATCCAAAGACTGTTGATATTCTTTCAATTTCTTTTAAAAACTTTGAGACCAGATGTCCTCCATAAATTTTCCCCATATTGCCTCCTTTTTATAAATTGTTAAACCGTAAAATTAATCCATTTTTTGTGTTTATATATCTTTTTTGTATTTTTTTAAAGAGATTATTTAAAATTTTTTATTCAAATCCTTTTTAAGATTAAAATGGGTATCTTGTGTTTTAAAGACCCAATCCCCACAAATGAAAATTTGACTATATTCCTAGAACAATATTATATAAACGCCAAGTTTATCAACTTGATACCATTTAGACTGTAAAATAGCCTATGTTATGAGAGGAGTTAGGTCTTTAATATATTTGGTTACCTATTATAAAAAACTACAATAATATAATCTTTAAGGAGTCATTATGAAATTTAATTTTTTTAGTTTGGAAAAAGAGAATGCTATCTTAAAGATGACTTTTAATAACAATGAAAAATTTAATGCAATGAAAATGGACTTTTTTGAAGAGCTCCCAAAAGTTGTAGAGTATGCTGAAAAAAGTAACGACATATCAGTAATCATATTCTATTCCACAGGAAAACATTTTTCTGTGGGACTAGATGTCTTTAGTTTTGCCAAAATACATCCTGACCTAATGGACTCTAGCTCAAAGAGCTCTCGCCAAAAACTCTATGAATTAATAAAGTATATGCAACTTGGAATGAATCTTATGTTTGAAGGCAAAAAAATATACATAGCTGCAGTAAATGGCTATTGTATTGGCGGTGGCCTTGATTTGATCGCAGCCTGTGATCTTAGATTCTCATCAAAGGACGCAATATTCTCCCTTAGGGAGACCAAACTTGGAATAATTGCTGATCTTGGTAGCCTGCAGAGACTTCCTTATATAATTGGTTTTGGAAATACAAAATATTTGGCACTTACAGGTATGGACATAGATGCCTACAAGGCAAAAGAAATAAATCTAGTCAATGAAGTATATGAAACAAAAGATGAACTAATACAAAACTGCACACAAATAGCAAAAAATATATGTAATAACCCTAAAGATGCAGTATTTGGCTCAAAAAAATTTATAAATAACCTAAATAAAGAATCAATAAATAGAGAGCTCGACAGGGTAGCTACCTATAACTCTTCTTTTTTAGATTTTATGGAGATAGCCTCTATTATGGAGAAAAGTTTAAAAAAATAGGGAATAATTTTGTGACAAAATAACAGGGTTTTTAATAAATACCCTTTTCTAACTGACTTATATTATACAAATTATCTCTTTTCACCATTCGCTCTATTAATAGAGCGAATGGTGAAACTATTTATTTTTCTTCCCAAACAGGGTCCCTTTTATCCAAAAAGGCTTGAACACCTTCTTTAGCATCTTGAGAGGAGCACAACCTTGCAAATACTTCATTCATATAACTAAATGCCCTATAATAGTCCATGTCCTCGGCCACATAAAATGTCTTTTTGGCTATTTGCAAGGCAATTGGGCTTTTTTTAGCAAGTTCTACTGCCCATTTTCTTGTAGCATCTTCTAATTCGTCTGGTTCAACTACCCTATTTATAAGGCCAAAATCTCTGGCCTCCTCTGCGCTTATGATATTTCCGCAAAGTAAGAGTTCAAGGGCCCTTTTCCTTCCAATGGATTTTACCACTGGAAGCACTGGCCCAACACAATTTAGACCCACATTTATTGCAGTGAGTCCAAATTTACTGTTTTTTGAGGCAATGGCCAGGTCTGCAGCAGCAACTAGCCCACACCCATTGGC
>JALWFY010000123.1 GCA_027013815.1 Desulfohalobiaceae bacterium
CTGGACTTGGTTTTGGTCATTTTGGTGACAACTACGTAAGATTTGCCCTAGTAGAAAATAAGCATAGAATAAATCAAGCCATTCGAGGCCTTAAAAAGATCTTCTAGTAAGTTATAGGCAAAATGCACAGGGCAAAAGATAGAAAAGGAATGATAGGAAGAATATGAAGCATAATGACAGTTCACAGTTTACAGTTCACAATTCACTCTTATAGGAGCTGGCATGGATAAAAATGTAATACATTTAGGTGTAGCTGGGTTTGGTACAGTTGGTACAGGGTTATTAAAGTTACTAAGTGCAAATAAAGACTGGATCTATCGAAGACTTGGCAAGAAAGTAGAGGTAAAGACCATCCTGGTCAAAGATATATACAAGAAAAGGGAATTCCTTCCCCCAAAGGGGATCAAATTCACAGATAATATGCATGACATTATAGATGACCCTGAAATAGACATAGTGGTTGAATTAATTGGAGGTACAACCATTGCCAGAGAATTAATAAAAAAGGCTATCTTGGCCAAAAAACATGTGGTCACTGCTAATAAGGCAATCTTGGCAGAAAATGGAAGGGAATTATTTGAACTGGCTTCCATTCAAAATACTGCACTTTATTTTGAGGCCAGTGTAGGTGGTGGAATCCCTATTATACAAACACTTAAAGAAAATATATCTGGGAACAAAATAAAATCCTTAACAGGGATCTTAAATGGAACTGCAAATTTTATATTGACAAAGATGTCCCAGGAAAAACTCACCTTTGAAAATGCCTTAAAAATAGCACAGGAGAAAGGATTTGCTGAGGCAGACCCAACTTTAGATATAGAAGGTATAGATGCTGCTCATAAATTAATTATCCTTATAATGCTAGCATATGGACAAAACTATCCCATTAATAAACTTACCATAGAAGGCATTAGTTCCATAGATCCCTATGATATACAAATGGCAAAAGAATTTGGGTACAATATAAAACTAATTGGCCAGGTAAAAGAAAGGTCAGGGTATCTTCAAGCTGGGATATTTCCTGCTCTTGTTCCAAACAAACACATGCTTGCCAAGATAGATGGTCCTTTTAATGCCATTTTATTAGAAGGAAATGGTGTTGGTCCTATTATGTTATATGGTCAGGGGGCAGGAGATCTACCAACAGGTAGTGCTGTTTTGTCAGACATAATGGCAATTGTTAGAACAACCACATACAATAATACTGGTTTTTCAAATGATCTAATTGAAGAGGCAAAAATCTTAGAAGACAGATATACATCCTATTGTCATTACTTTAGGTTTCAGGTAGAAGACAGACCAGGGGTCTTGGCAATCCTTGCTGGTATAATGGGAGAGAGGAATATTAGCATTGCACAAGTAGTACAAAGACAAAATTCACAAAATAAATATGTGCCTGTGGTATTCTTAACCCACAAGGCCCAATTAAAAAATGTAAAGGATGCAATAGAAGAAATAGATAAATTGTCCTTTGTGCATCCAGGGACTAAACATTATAGGATTCTCACATAGGATATTTATTATGAAAATCGCATTTTTAATAGCAGATGGAATGGGAGACTATGAAATTGATGGGATTGGGGGGAAGACTCCCTTAGAATATGCATCTACTCCCAATATGGACAGGCTTGCAAGTCTTGGAAAACTAGGTCTGTGTCAAACTATTCCAGAAAAAATGGAACCTGGTTCAGATATTGCCAATATGGCTCTCCTGGGCTTTGATCCTGAAAAATACCATACTGGCAGGGGACCAATCGAGGCAGCGGCCTTAAAGGTAAAGACATTTGAAGATGATATAATATTTAGGATGAACCTGTGTAGTGTGACTGAATTTTCTAAAAAAGGCATTATGCTAGACTATAGTGCTGGACATATATCAAAAGAACTAGGGTTAGAGATCGTATTGAGGCTGAAACGGGAATTAGAAGATAATGAATGGAAGGTTGTCCCTGGATTCCAGTACAGACATTTACTCATTAGAAGACATGGGCTAAATACCCCTTTGAAAAATATAAATATAAATCCCCCCCACGACATATTAAATAAAGAAATAGCCAATGACATTGAAAAATATCAAGGGGTCAGAGAACTCTATGAATTTATATTAAGGGCCAATAAAATTATAAAAGATAATTTTCCTCATACAAAGGCCAATTGTATCTGGCCATGGGGACAGGGGAAAAAACTTGTACTTCCTGATTTTTATAAAACCTTTGGATTAAGGGGAGGGGTTATATCTGCAGTAGACCTTATAAAAGGTTTAGGATATGCGTCAAATATGGAGGTAATTGAGGTAGATGGCGCAACAGGACTCCTTGAAACCAATTACAAGGGAAAGGCAGAGGCAGCTATAAATTTTTTAGAAAAAAATGATTTTATATTTGTACACTTAGAAGGACCAGATGAATGTGGACACGGCGGAGACATACAAGGGAAAATCAAGTCCATAGAAAGATTTGACAAATATATAGTAGGTCCAATTACAGCATATTTAAAAGAAAAAAAGGGAGTTTCCCTTATTTGTTGTGATCACCTAACCCCAATTAGTAAAAGGACCCATTCAAAAGACCCTGTACCTATTTTACTCAACAATTTTAAAAGACCAATTAATTCAGGGATTGAAAATTTCTCAGAACACACTGCAAAAAAATCCAAGCTCTTCTTTCAAAAAGGAGATGAAATTATCAGGTGGATATTAAAAGAGATAAAAGTCACAGAAGACTAAAGGCAAATGGTAAGAGGGATGTAAATGAAGAAGATCAAGGAGTTTCCTAAACCAGAGACCTGGTGGGAACATATTGTGTCGTATGGTGAGACCGATGGCATGAAGGTAGTCTACTATGGTAACTATTTTCACTGGTTTGAACAGGCAAGGAGCCATTTTTTAAGGGAACTTGGATATAGTTATCTTCAAATCGAAGAAAAAGGCATATTTTTACCTGTTGTGGAGGCCCATTGCAATTATCTTGGCCCAGCCAGATATGAAGACATAATAAGGGTAAGGACAGGAATATTCGAATGGAAAAGGGCGTCTTTGTCTTTTTACTATGAAATCTACAACCTGTCCACAGACAACAAAAAAATTACAAGGGGATGGACAAAACACCCATGTGTGGACAAAAATGGAAAGATAGTGCCTGTGCCTCCATGGCTCAAAGAGATGATCCAAAGGCACGCTTGAGCAAATGGTTAGACAATCCGCCTAATTCTTTTGGGGTATATCCTAGGGTGGATTTCCAGACCTCATTTGATTCCATACAATAATATATCT
>JALWFY010000124.1 GCA_027013815.1 Desulfohalobiaceae bacterium
TGTGTATGCAAGTATCTTTCTCTTCCCAGTGGTCCCAGAAGAGGCATGTATCCTTACAACATCCCTTTCTGGGACAGATAGAAAGGGAAAGGGGTAATTCTCACGTAAATCATTTGCAGTGGTAAAGTGGAGATTCTTTATATCGTCCAAGGACCCGATATCTTCTGGGGTGATACCAGCCTCCTTTAATCTCTGCCTGTAAAATTCACTGCCGTTGTAAGCATGTTTTATTGTGTTTTTCAGGCCTTGCAATTGAATCTCCCTGAGTTCCTCTTGTGTATAGTCCTGTATAAATCTAAATTTCTTTTTCATGTGAATCCTCACTATATAATTTAGGCAAAAGGCTAAGGGCTATTTGTTAAATTTTGAATTATAAATTTTGAATTTTGAATTAAAATAAGGAACAAAATCCCTTTTTAAAATTAATCCAAAATCAAAAATTCAACATCCAAAATCATATTGGAGCCCTTTTGCCTTTAGCCTTTTGCCGCCTTTCATATTAACCTGCAAATTTCAGAACCTTAGTTTGTTAAATTTATTATCTAATAAACTTTAAATACCAATTCAACAAATCCCTACCTATCAAGATATACACCATTGCACTTGCACACAAAAAAGGCCCAAATGGGATGGGATTAGAGGTATCCTGACTGTGGCTCCTCAAAAAAATCAGCCCACCTATAAGTCCAAATATAGACCCTAGAAACACCACAAATGGTATAGCCTCTCCTCCAAGGAGTGCACCTATCATGAACATGAGCTTTATATCTCCAGTCCCAAGACCTTCTCTTCCCTTTAAGAATTTATATCCCTTTTGGATCAATAAAAAAAATCCTGAGCCAAACAATGCACCGATCAATGAATTAATAATCGATACCCCGATCAATGGTGCGCTTAAAAGACATAAAATACTCCCAGGAATGGTGAGTATATCAGGGAGTATAAATATTTCTAAATCAATAAAACTAAGTATTATAAATATCCCACCAATTCCTAAAAATATGAAATAACTTACACTAAAGCCATATTTTATAACAAGTAGTACAGACCATATACCAGATAATAATTCTACTACAAGATACCTTATAGAAATACTGGACCCACAACTGCTGCACCTACCCCTTAAAAATATATAACTCAGTATGGGAATATTCTCCCACCACTTTAGATAATGTCCACAATTTGGGCAATGGGAGGGTGGATGAACTATGGATTCTTGTTCTATGTATCTGTAGATACAGACATTATAAAAACTCCCAAGACAGGTACCTAATACAAAAGAAACAAGATATAAATATATCTGATGGTCCATTTGCTTAAAAATCCAATGTCTTTTTCCAAGAGTGTCTAATCTCGCTTACTCTGTCAGTAATAATATCTTTACCCTTAAATCTAAATACCACGTCCTTGTCTCCAGCAACCTCACCAATACATCTAATAGTCTGCCCCTTAAATAAGGTCTCAAAATCTTCTCGCCTCTCCTTTGGGACAGAGACCAGGAACCTTGATGGGGTCTCAGAATACATAACCTTCTCAAATTCCATATCTCCCAGAGCCACAGGAACTTCATCCACATCTATCCTTGCCCCTATATCCCCACCTATACACATCTCGCATAAACATACACCAAGTCCACCATCAGAAATATCATGACATGCTGAAACTAATCCATTTTGAATAGCCAAAAAAAGTGTCCTATATCTAAGTCTTGCAGAAAGCAAGTCTACCTGTGGTACCAAACCCTTATCTAGCCCAAGCTCTGACGCAAACTCAGACCTTCCCATCTCATCCTTTGTGATACCCAGGATATAGATTAAATCCCCTGACCTTTTAAAATCTGAACTCACACATTTTGAAACATCGTCTATGACACTGATTAGGGAAAATAATACAGTAGGGGGAATAGAAATCTTTATATTGCCCATTACATAATCATTCTTCATGGAATCTTTACCAGAAATACATGGCACACCAAAGCCCATACAAAAATGGGCAAGGGCCATATTTGCCCTGACCAATTGGGCCAGTTTATAATGACCATCAGGGGTCTTTTCTGATTGTACAGGGTCACACCAACAAAAATTGTCCACCCCTGCCATATGGTATGGGTTAGCCCCTACGCTTATTGCATTTCTAATGGCCTCATCTATTGCCCATGCCATCATCCAATAGGTATCTAAATCACTAAACCGTGGACATATCCCATTAGAAACAACAACCCCCTTGTCCTTTGTCAATACAGGCCTTATAACTGCAGCATCTGAAGGACCGTCTAACAACTCTCCAACAAGGGGTTTTATAACACTACCTCCCTGTACTTCATGGTCATATTGTCTAATAACATATTCCCTAGAACAGATATTTAATCTTGATAGCATCCTCCTTAAAAACTCTTTAGGGGCACTGGCCACCCTATCTGGGATCCTAAATACCTCTTGTTTTTTGGGCTCCCATATTGCCTTGAGCTTCATCTGAGGCACCCCATTATGGAAAAAACCCATATCCAGTTCTGCAACTATCCTATCATTGTATCTTACCCTGAAAAAACCACTCTCATTAAATTCTCCCAAGACCGTGGCCTCCACATCCATCTTGGCAGCCATGTCAAGGAATTTTTCTATATTTTCCTTTGGCACGGCCACACTCATCCTCTCTTGTGCCTCTGAAAGCAAGATCTCCCAAGGTACCAATCCATCGTATTTTAAAGGGACCTTTGATAAGTCTATATCACACCCTCCACAGTCTTGGGCCATCTCTCCCATAGAAGAAGAGAGCCCGCCTGCTCCATTATCAGTAATAGCATTATATAAACCCATGTCCCTTGCCTTCATCAAGAAATCATACATCTTTCTCTGGGTAATAGGATCTCCAATCTGTACAGCAGTTGCAGGAGAACCTTCATGAAGCGCTTCAGAAGAAAAAGTAGCGCCATGTATACCATCCTTTCCAACCCTTCCCCCTACCATTACTGCTAGATCTCCTGCCTTTGCCTGTTTCTCATGGGAAGGCCGTCCATTTATATGAGAGGGCATAATACCTACAGTACCACAAAAAACTAGGGGTTTTCCAAGATACCTCTCATCAAATATAAGTCCACCATTTACAGTGGGTATCCCAGACTGATTTCCCCCGTCCTCTACCCCCTTTCTAACACCTTCTAACACCCTCCTTGGATGGAGTAGTCTTGGAGGGAGTGGCCTGTCATAAAAAGGGGAAGCAAAACAAAATACATCTGTATTACACAACAGGTTTGCACCTAGTCCTGTACCCATCGGATCCCTGTTTACACCTACAATGCCTGTGAGTGCACCACCATATGGATCCAAGGCAGACGGGCTATTATGGGTCTCTACCTTTATGCATAGACTATATTCATCATCTAGCTTTATCACCCCTGCATTGTCTTTAAATACTGAAAGGCAAAAATCCTCATTACCCATCCTTTTTCTGAGTACATCAGTGGATTTTTGTATATAAGTCTTAAACAAACTATTTATTGTCCTTGTACGGTTGGTATGTTTTTCAATATATTCAATCCTGGCATTAAAAATTTTGTGCTTGCAGTGCTCTGACCATGTTTGGGCAAGGGCCTCTATCTCAACATCAGTAGGATCTTTGGACAGCCCAATACTTTTTCTATACTCTTCAACATCCTTTCTTAAATAATACTCTTTAATTGTGAGCATCTCATCTAAACTCAGTGCAAGGACCCTTTTCCTGCTGAGATTTAATAGTTCTTGTTCTTGCATAGAGGTAACTGGAATGACCTCCACCTTGTCTGTAGATTCTCCTGTGACCTTTGGCACCCTAATAGAAAATCCAGGAGAGGTCCTCCATTCTTCCCTATTCTTTATCCTATACTCTTCTATGAGTTCATTACACAAGAGATCCTTTGCAATCCTCTCTACGTCCTGTTTTTGGATATTTCCTGCTATCAAATATTGTCTTGCAAAATATACATTTATATCTTGTCTGTGGTGCAAAAAGAGGCCGTTTTTTATTGCCTCTTTTGCCACCCTGCCTTCATTGTCTGTAACCCCTGGCCTAAAACCCACCTCAATAATCCAGTCAAAATCCCTGGCCAAAGGCTCTAAAGACACCCTGTGCAACACAGGATCGTGTAGTATAGCCTTATCGATTACTTCCTGCATCTCCTGATCTTTTAATCCAGTAATGGTATACACCTTTACAATTTTTACATCTGAGGCTATTATTCCAAGATACTCTCCTATTTGTTTTTTTAAGGAGAGTCCTACTACGTCCTTTATATTATTTAACAGTCCCACGCTCAGTCTATAATTTCCCATTTCCTAGCTCCTTGTTATCCAAACAAAAGTTCTCTCAAATAAAAGAGTAATGTAAACTAGAGAACAAAAACTATCAAGTAAAGTTTTTCCACCTCCATCAAGGAATAGTTGTAATTATCTTTAATTTGTTATAATAATATGTACTTAATCCTGTTGAAATAATGATAAAAATAGTGTAATGTCTAGTGTAATCTCTATTATACAGGAAATATGTCACAATGTATATAACATTAAATTAGTTGTATTAACTAATTATGTAAAAAAGGAGGAGAATCTATGTCTGTTATAACTATTTCTAGGGGAACTTATTCAAAAGGCAAGGATATTGCCGAAAAACTGGCTAAAAGGCTTGGTTATGAATGTATTTCCAGGGAAGTAATAATTGAGGCATCTAAAGAGTTCAATATCCCAGAGATAAAATTAAGAAGGGCATTGCACGATGCCCCTTCTGTTTTGGACAGATTTACTTATGGAAAAGAAAGATATATCGCGTATATCAAGCTCGCACTATTGGAGTGGGCAAAAAAAGACAATGTGGTGTATCATGGTCTAGCTGGTCATTTTTTTTTACAAGGCATCCCCCATGTACTTAAGACCAGAATCATAGCAAATATAGAAGACAGGATAAGAGAAGAAGTAGAAAGGGGAGGCATTACAGAAGAGGAGGCAAGGAAATTAATTGAAAAAGACGACTATGAGAGGAGAAAATGGGCCCTTGCACTTTATGGAATTGATACAGCAGATTGCAAGCTATATGATATGGTCTTTCACCTCGACACCTTAACTCCTGATGATGTAGTTGATCTATTAGAGGATGCTGTTAAAAGGCCATGTTTTCAACCCACTGAAGATTCAATAAAGATCTTAGAGGATCGTTATTTAGTAGCAAAGATAGAGGCATCTTTGATCGGAAAGTTCCCATCTGTAAAGGTCACTTTTCAAGATGGAACTGCATACATTTCTCTAAAATGCCATCCCCGCACAAAAAATACCCTTAGAAATCAAATAAAAGAAATCCTTGGCGATTATGAGGAAATAAAAAATATTGACCTGGAAATCCTTCCTCATCCACTTGAGAGCGTACCTGATTAAAATAATATAAGGGAGCTACCCATTCTAATTTGGGGTAGCTCCCTTATATTTACATTTATTTTTCATTTAATCTCAAATAAAACTCCCCTCTCTTGTTTATTATATCATAGGACCTCTTGGCCATATCATTTATATTTGGCAAATATCCATTTTGAAGTAGTGCCAACTCATAGAGGTGCTCAATTATATGGTCAATTAGTTTGTCTTTTGGATCTTTTTTCAACATGCTACACAAATTCTTCACTAAACTGTGCTCAGGATTTATCTCCAGGACCTGTTTAGGGACACTAGTATCTTTATTTATCATCTGTATAATCTTGTGCATCTGAGAACTCATACTACCAGTGGAACTGACAAGACACACAGGAGTCTGACTTAGCCTTGAACTTATCCTTACATCGGTTATCCTGTCCTTTAATACTTGTTTTATTTTAGCTACAAGTTCATCTATCCTTTTCTTGTCTTCTGGACTAGACTCTTTTGTTTTCCCTTTTATCTTTGATATATCAGCGTGTTCCACAGGTTTAAACTTTTTGCCCTTATATTCAGAAATTGCCTGCAATAAAAACTCATCTATTGGTTCAAAAAGATATAATACTTCTATATCTGCGTCTTTAACTGCTTCTAAATATGGGCTATTTTCTATAGACTTTCTGTCATTTCCTGAAATATAATATATCTCTGTTTGATTCTCCTTCATATTGTTCACATAATCTTCTAAAGAAACCAGTCCTGACTCATCTTCACACCTTGAAGAATTAAACCTTATAAGTTTTGAAAACATATCCCTGTGTTGAAAGTCTGTGTATCCCAGCTTAAAGACCTTACCATGTTCCCTCCAAAAACTATTATATTTATCTTTATCTTTTTCCCATATTTCTTCTAATTTCCTTAATACCTGTTTTGTTATTGTGGAATTTATTGTCTGTATTACCCTATTTTCCTGTATAGCCTCTCTTGAGATATTTAAAGGAATATCTGGGCTATCTACAACCCCCTTTAAAAATCCCAGATATTGAGGGATGAGTTCTTTGTTTTTTTTCTGGATAAGCACCCTATTTACATATAGATCAAGGCCATATTCATCTGATATAGTATCAAATATTATTATGGACTTTTTTGGGATAAACACAATAGAGCTAAATTGTACAGGGGCATCTACTGATATATGCACATAGTCTAAGGGAGGCTCTGGATCATGGGTCAAAAATTTATAAAATTCTATATATTGTTCCTGTTTTATCTTGAACTTGGGCTCTTTCCAGAGCGCAGGAATTGTGTTTACCTTTTCTGAATCTACATAGATTGGAAAGGATATAAAATTGGAGTGTGCCTCTATAATGGACTTTAATTTTTCTTTACCCAAGAAATAAGTAGAATCATCTTTTAAATAGACCTTGATCAATGTCCCCCTATCCATTTCCTGGTCTAACTCCTGGACTTCATAAGAACCCATTCCATCTGATCTCCACAATACAGCCTTTGCATCAATCCTTGCGGAGCGGGACCTTATCTCCACCTCCTTTGCAACCATAAATACTGAATAAAACCCCACTCCAAACCTTCCTATTATAGTATCAACCTTTTTATCTCCTTTAGATAGTTCTTTTAAAAATTCTTCTGTACCAGACTTTGCAATTGTACCTAGGTTTTCTATAATTTCTCCTTTAGTCATTCCTATGCCTGAATCCTTTACAATAAGTGCCTTGTCCTTGTTGTCTATCTCTATCCTTATCTCCAGGGGTAAGTCCTTTTGATATATTTCCTTACCTTGAGTTAGTTCAAACCTAACCTTATCAAGGGCATCAGAACTATTTGATATAAGTTCCCTTAAGAATATTTCTTTATTTGTATAAATGGAATTTATTATTATATCCAAGAGCTTTTTTGTCTCTGCTTGAAATTCAAATACCTGTGCATTGGCCATATGTTCCCTCCTTACATACTATTTTTGTGAAATAAAAAATAAATGACATAAAATAGTTGTCAAGGGGAGGGATTAGCACTCTACTTGACAACTAATTTTTATAGTCATAGCATCCCCATACAATTCTATACATTTACAGTCTAATAAGTTATAAGCGTTGAAATATACGCTTTTAGCAATTAATTATCAAACTAACGTTCCGAAAATTTTAGGTTAATATGAAAGGCGGCGAAAGACACATGGAGCGAAAGGCAAAAGGCTAGAGGTATAGGGTGCAAAATGCGAATTCTTCCCTTTAGCCCTTAGCCTTTAGCCATTAGTCATTTTATACATTGACTTAAGATTTAGAAAAAAAACGTAAATTTTTTTCACGTTTTTGAAATAAAAAACATATATTTCTAACTAAAACTAAATTAAGGACAATGATTACAAAAAAGATCCTGATATTTGTCCCCATATTTATTATTATATTCCTTGTGCAATCCTATTTTTGGGTGCCAACCTATGAGGAACAGACAAAAGGGAATCCCAAAAGATTAGTAGAGTTTATAACTGCATCCACAGGAGATGCTACTATTTTAAACCCTATACTATCTGCTGATTCGGCATCTTCTGAAATAGAATCAAAGGTGTTTGAGGGACTTATAGACAGAGACCAAAATTTGAACTTCAGGGGGAGAATAGCAAAGTCATGGGAATTATTTGAATACGCCTACTTTTATATAAACCAAGACAAAGATATCTCCATAAAAGAACTCAAAAAAAGACTTAGCCAAATGCCCGAGGTAAGAGGTATCCATATAATTACAAGTGGTTCGAAAAATATCCTGTTTAAATTACATAAACAAAAAATTCCTATAACCATAACACCACCACCAAGGATAAAGGTTTGTTTAAAAAAGGTAGATCCCAATTTTTTTGTAAAATTGACCAAATTCTTTGGGAGAGATTATTTTTCAAGTTTCAATGCCACAAAATATATACATACCACAGAAAGTATTTCACCAAACAAGCTGCGTGTTATCTCGAAAAAATTGCTCCCAGCTTATGAACACAACCCTGTAATCTTATTCCATCTACGAAAAAACGTTTATTTCCATGATGGATACAAATTAACTGCCAAAGATGTAAAATTTACTTACCATGCCATAATGGACCCCAAAAACCTTTCTCCCAGAATATCTGACTTTGAACCAGTTAAAAAAGTAGAAATCATTGATCCATATACTGTAAAAGTTATATACAAGCGTCTTTATTCTCCTGCACTTGCGGCATGGTCAATTGGAATATTACCAGAACACCTATTAAATTCTAAGGCCCTAAAGAAAGAGGCCTTAAAAGAAGGAAGGGATCCTAAAAAGTTTAGCATAAGAGATTCTTCTTTTAATAGACATCCAATTGGCTCAGGTCCTTTTAAATTCAGGGAATGGAAATCTGGACAGTACATTATCTTAGACAGATTTAAAAGATACTGGGAAGGAGAGCCTAATTACCATGAATATATCTTCAGGATAATTCCAGATATCCTCACACAGGAGATGGAATTTTATGCTGGTACATTAGATATTTATTCTGCACAACCCCATGAAGTATCTAGATTTAAAAAAGACCCTAGATTCCAGACATTTTCTGGCACCTCATTTGGATATACCTATATTGGATACAATCTAAGAAGAGAGCCATTTAAAGACGTTAGGGTAAGACGGGCCCTTTCTATGGCAATAGACGTCAATAAAATAATAAAATATGTGCTCTACAATCAAGGGGAAAGGATCACAGGTCCTTTTGTAAAACAAACAAAATATTACAACAAAAACATAAAACCCATACCATATGATCCTAAAGGGGCCTTAAAACTCTTGAATGAAGCAGGATGGCATAGGGGTAAGGACGGATGGTTATATAAAAATGGCAAAAGGTTACAATTTACCTTAATCACCAATTCAGGCAATGAAATAAGAAAGGCCATCCTGGCAATTGTACAGGACTTTTGGAAGAAAATTGGAGTTGATGTATCAACAGATGTATTGGAATGGTCTGTATTTATCCAGCAAAGGATAAATAAATTGGACTTTGATGCAGTAGTACTGGGGTGGATGATGTCTGTTGAACCTGACCTATATCAAATATGGCATTCTTCGCAAACCCATCCATATCAATTAAACTTTGTGGGATTTAAAAATAAAGAAGCAGATAAGTTAATAGAGAAGATAAGGATGGAATATGACAAGAAAAAACAGATCCAATATTGTCATAAATTACATGCGATCATTGCCAGGGAATGTCCTTATACCTTTTTATTTGTTAGAAAGTGGACAGCAGTATTGGATAAACGGATTGTAATTATGGAAAAAAACAAATATGGAAAAATTGTTTACAAAAAAATAACTCCCACACCCACAGGGGATTTCTCCTTTTACTTTAATAAATGGATTAAACTACCACAGAGGCCAAACTTTCAAGAATAAATTGTTACTTGGAGTGAGTGCATGTTTGATTTTATCATAAGAAATATTATTCAAAAGACCATAACCCTTTTTTTTGTATCTATTATTTCCTTTTTAATAATCTATCTTGCACCAGGAAAGCCCTCTCAGATTAATCCCATGAATCCTAAATTCACCCCAGAATTATTAAAAAGGTTCCAACAACATTTCCACTTAGATAAGCCCTTATATGAACAATATTTTTTATTTTATAGAGATCTATTCACAGGGAAAAGTGTGTCATGGCAGGACAATCAACCAGTATTAAAAAAAATCTGGGATAGATTCTTAAATAGCTTGCCCCTATTTTTAGTGGGCACAATCTTGACATGGACCCTCTCTTTCCCATTGGGCATAAAAAGCGCTTTAAACAGGGGAAGTTTATTTGATAAAACTACTACTATGTTTGCCTATATCTTGATATCAATTCCTGGTTTCTTTTTTGCCTATGTACTTATAATTCTTGTAGTAAATTATTTACACGTCCCTGTTATTGGGATGAAGACCTT
>JALWFY010000125.1 GCA_027013815.1 Desulfohalobiaceae bacterium
TAATATATTACTATCATAAAACAAAAAAACACACAAGCCTTCTTGTAATTTTTTTTCTGACATTGAAAGGGGCTTAAGTTTTGGAGCAGGGCCACGTCAAAGTTTTCAAGAAAGTCATAAGGAAATTGAGATAAGGACATAAAAGGCAAAAACGGCAAAAAATTAGCCTATATAGCCTATAATATGTTATTTCATCCTCTTGGGAGTAGGTGCCTTGAAATTTTTGAAAATGCCGGTTTTGACAGAGGCCTAAAAGTCTGCCTTGACTATATCAATTATGTTAAGCAATATTTGCTTGGATTAATAAGGAGGCTGTCAAAGTTTTCAGGGAAAGAGGAACTTTGTTCCTCTTTAAATCCAAAATCCAAAATCTATGATTCAAAATTTTTAAAAACCCTTTAGTCTAACCTATTTTATTTAAAGAATATAATCAATGGGAGTTGATATTAGTTGTATATAGTAAAATCATGAAACAAGGTAGTTACAATGGATGAATTACTTAAGATTATAGATATTAAAAAATATTTTCCAATTCAAAAGGGTGTTTTAAAAAAAACAATAGGTTATATAAGGGCAGTTGATGGCGTTGATCTTGTTGTTAAAAAAAATCAAGTAGTTGGTATTGTTGGGGAAAGTGGATGTGGTAAATCTACCCTAGCAAGGACTATCTTGAGGTTTTATACCCCTGATGAGGGGAAGATAATATTTAAAGGAAAGGACATAACAAGGGCCAGGGAGTCTAATCTAGCCTTTTATAGAAAAAGGGTACAAATTGTATTCCAAGACCCATACAGTTCTCTAAATCCCAAACTTACAATAAAATCTACCTTAATGGATGGAATTATCCAGGCAAACATACCAAAAAAAGAGAGATTAAATAGGATTTTTGAACTCCTTGAGATGGTGGGGCTGGACAGGGAGGCTGCCAATAGATATCCCCATGAGTTTAGTGGGGGACAGAGACAGAGGATATGTATAGCCAGGGCCATTAGTGTTAATCCAGAGCTGATTGTGTGTGACGAACCAGTGTCTGCCTTAGATGTATCTGTTCAGGCCCAGGTGATTAATCTACTTATGGAGCTGAAGAGAAAAATGGGGCTTTCTTTGATATTTATATCCCATGATTTAAATTTAGTTGGATATTTTTGTGACTATGTATATGTGATGTACAGGGGTAAGGTGGTGGAATCTGGTGAAACTGAAAAATTATTTAAAACCCCATCTCATCCATATACCAGGCTCTTACTTGAATCTATTCCGTCTCTATAATATTTGGTCTTATTTATTTTGTTTTTTGTGTCCTTAAACACCAGTGGAAAGCGCTCAGGATGTTCTATAATTTCCTCTGTAAGATCCACATCAAGTAATGGCCAATAAAAATGACCAGGGGATATTTCTTTTACTTTAAAAATTGCTGAAACTGGCTGGTCCTTAAACCATGGAAAGATCTCAAAAGGTAAGAAATATTCTTTGTCCCTGGCCAGTAACCATATCCCATGAATTGAGACATTAGTTATTTCAACTGTTGAAGTGGATTTGCCAAGCGTTAATGAGCTTATCATAATGCTACTCAACTAATTTTTCTATTTCTTTTAATTATCGTCTTGTGAAACCATAATTTTTCGATAATTCAATTTCAGGCTCTAGCCAAAATTTTGCTTCTCCCTGTGTTGATGAGATATGGACATGTTTTCTAAGTTCTTCACGGGAGAAAAAGAAAAATCTATAGTTATTCTTCTTGAAAATTGTTGGACTCATATTTTTAATTTTATATCCTTGAGTATGGCCTATATGCTATATTTATGCTTTTTGTCTCAAAAACGTGAAAAAAATTTATGTTCTTTCTGAATCCTAAGCCATTGCGTATATTAGGCTAAGGGCAAAAGGCTAATGGCTATTTGTTAAATTTTGAATTATAAATTTTGAATTTTGAATTGAAATAAGGAACAAAATCTCTTTTAAAAATTAATCCAAAATCCAAAATTCAACATCCAAAATCATATTGGAGCCCTTTAGCCTTTTGCCTTATGTACCTTTAGCCCTTAGCCTTTTGCCTTATGTACCTTTTTCCGCCTTTCATGTTAACCTGCAATTTTCGAAACTTTACTTTATTATAATTTAATATATTAAATGACACCTGACAAGGTGGTCTTTTGATATTTCTTTTAGTTTAGGGATCTCAATGCTACATATTTTTTTCTTATATTTACACCTTGGATGAAAAGGACATCCATCTGGTCTTTTGTCAGGCCCTGGGACATATCCAGGTATAGGACTTAGGTGTTGACCTTTTTTTTCATAAGATGGCATTGAGTTGATGAGCCCCTTAGTGTAGGGGTGTTTTGGGGAAAATAAGATTTCATGTTTGGGACCCTGTTCCATGATGGTCCCAGAATACATGATAATTATCCTGTCTCCTACTTCTGAGACCACTGAGAGGTCATGGGTAATATATATGGCAGAAAGCCCCATTTCTCTCTTTAGCCTATTAAAGAGCTTTAATATCTTTGCCTGGACAGTTACGTCCAGGGCAGTAGTTGGCTCGTCTGCAATGATAATTTTAGGTGACAGGGCTATGGCCATTCCAATAAGTATTCTCTGTCTCTGTCCCCCACTTAGTTGATGGGGATAAGAAAATAATTTTGTCTCTGGGTCAGGTATGTTTACTTCTTTTAATATTTGTATACACCTTTGTTTTAGTGAGTGTTTGTCAATTTTGGTATGTGCTAAGATCATCTCTCCTATTTGTTGATAGATGGTAAATACTGGATTTAAGGAAGTGAGTGGGTCTTGGAAGACCATGGAGATCTCCTTTCCCCGAATTTTTCTCATCTCCTGGTCTGGTAAACTAATGAGGTCCTTTTTTTGAAACAGGATGTTCCCTCTGATCTTTACTTCTTCAGGTAGGAGTTTCATGATACTAAGGGCAGTAAATGTCTTACCACAGCCGCTTTCTCCCACAATACAAAGGGTTTCACCTGTGAAGAGCTTAAAATTTATATTGTTGAGTATAGAATACCACCCAAGGTTACCCTTTATATCTACCCTTAAGTTCTTTATTTCAAGTATTGTTTTTTTGTGCATATTATTTTCTGGCCCTAGGATTTAAGGCCTCTCTAAGTCCTTCCCCAAATAAGTTAAATGCAAGCACAACAATTAGTATGGCGATCCCTGGGATCAATGTTAGCCATGGGGCATCAAATAAATAGTACTTGCCTTCAGACAATATGTTTCCCCATGTGGCATGTGGCGGTGGTACTCCAAATCCCAAAAAGCTGAGTCCTGCCTCTGTTAAGATTGCACTTGCAATGCCTATAGTAGCAGACACAAGTACAGGGGTGATCCCATTGGGGAGCATGTGCTTAAATATTATCTTCCAATCTGATACCCCAAGGGCCTTTGCTGCCAATACAAATTCCCTTTCCCTTAATGAAAAAAATTCTGCCCTAATAAACCTGGCAGTTCCCATCCAGCTAGTTAGTCCGATTACTATCATGATATTATATATACTTGGTGGTAATAAGGCCACTACTGTTAAGATCAAGAAAAATGATGGGAAACATAACATTATGTCTATTAGTCCCATAATAATGGAATCTACAAGTAGATATATTGGAATAATTGTTGATCTAAAAAAAATTTTAATGCAACACAAGATAAAGGAACCACCTATAATAATTGTCCCTGTCATTTTATTGTAATGAAATATAAAGGACCCTGTGCAGAACAAAATAAATATCATAATAAAATCCAAGGGTATCTTTCTATTTCCATAATATCCAGCAATGCCACCTATTATTATACCAATAAATACTGAAATGCCCACAGCTACAAATCCAACAGTGAGGGATACCCATGCCCCTTGTAACATCCTGGAAAATACATCCCTGCCCAAGTTATCGGTTCCCAGTATAAATATACCAAGGGGAGGGATTTCGTCTTTTTTTAGTATATGTGGATCTGCCCTAGTTAAGGGAGGTAAGAGTTTTGCCTCCAACCTTACCTTTGCTGGGTCATAGATGGGATTTTTTCCAGATGTTAATACTAGGCCAAGGGATGCAATTATAAAAAACAAAATAAATATCCAAAGGCCAATCAATGCCATCTTGTCCTTTGAAAGATTTGTCCAAATATCCTTGATTAAAGAAGCTGATCTATTGTTCATTTTTTTGTTTATTTCTTATATCTTAAGGGCGAAAGGCTAAGGGCAAAAGGCTAAGGGCGAAAGGCTAAGGGCAAAAGGCTAAGGGCTAGAGGGAAGAATTCGTGTTTCGCCCCATATACCTTTTCTGAATTCTGAATTATGAATTCTGAATTCTGAATAAAAATTAGCCTTCATACTTCACCCTTTATACTTCATACTTCTGTCTTTCGCCACCTTTCATATTAACCTGCAGGTTTCAGAACCTTAATTTGGTAAAAACTTATATGAAATTTACCAAAAACTAGAAACTAGAGATTAAAAAACAAGTTGTCAATGGAGTTTTCTCTTATGTGATGTATTGTCCCTTGACAGGGTAGCTCAAAAAAATTAGCGTATGAGCCAACAATTAAATAATGGACAGGATTATGCAGAGTCAGGACATATTTGTTGACTTTTATATATCCCTATTTATCCTCCCTAAACCCACTTGGTAAGATTATTCTAAATTCAAATATCAAAAAAATTTTCAGGAGTGCATATGTTAGATCTTGTATTTTCTTTTAGCCTATTTTCTGTATTGGGCTGGATAATTGAAGTCCTATATCGTTCCTCTGTAAATAGGAGATTTGTAAATCCAGGACTATTAAAGGGTCCATACCTAATTCTGTATGGTACTGGAGGTATAGTCTTATGTGGCCTGGTTAGTCTCTTTGGTCATGTTAATATAATTTTTAAGGTCTTGATATATGCAGTTGTGACCACAGGTCTGGAGTTTTTCTCTGGAATGGTGGCCTTAAGATTATTTAATAAAAAGCTATGGGATTATTCTGACAATAGATTCAATTACAAGGGGCTTATTTGTTTAAAATTCTCCATCTACTGGACTATTATGGCCCTTTTATTTGATCATTATGTCTTTCCTTTTTATCGGGACATTTTGCACAATATTCCTGATACCACTAAGTTTATTTTTGGATTTGGTGTGTTGTTATGTATGTTAGTGGATTTATACAAAATGGTTCATGACCATTTTTTTGGCTATCCTAGTGAAGAATATAAATTACTTAAAAAAGAATTTCTAGAGCGTGCGTCTAATTACTTGACCAATCCAGCGATATGCAAATTAAAGGATTCACTTCATCACAGAGACAAAAATCGTTTGGAACACGTGATGGAAGTTGCTTTTTATAGTTTTTTAATAGCAAAAAAGATGTGTTTAGACATTGATGCAGTGGTAAAAGGCGCAATGTTGCATGATTTGTTTTACTATGACTGGTTAAGGGAGGGTCCAAGACTCCATGGCCTGAGACACCCAAGGATCTCTTTAGAAAATGCAAGGAAATTGTATCCTCTCAGTAAAAAAGAAGAAGATATAATCAAAAAACATATGTGGCCCTTAACTATTATTCCTCCCTGTTATTTAGAGTCCTTTGTAGTGGCCTTGGTGGATAGTTTTTGTTCATTTAGGGATTATATCCCTTGTCTTAGGAGACATCTGTTTAGAGATGAGAATATCTAAAAAATAGAAATTGACCAATCTAATTTTGAACTTACTTTTTTTAAGAATGAATATTGGAGGCATAGAGATATGGAATGCTATTTAGGCATAGACCTAGGTTCCACCACAGCAAAGATGGTGGCACTTGATATGGAATTTAATCTAATTTTTCATACATATGTCAGGCATAAGGCCAGGGTAAAGGAAATATTGTTAAAAGAACTCAAGTCTCAAAAGGATTTTTTTAAGGATAAAAAACTGAAAATTGCATTAACTGGTTCTGCAGCCATGGGGATTTGTGAGACCATACATCTCCCATTTGTACAAGAGGTGGTTGCAGCAACATACTACATAAAGAAAAATTATCCCCAGGTGAGGACCTTTGTAGATATAGGGGGAGAGGATTCCAAGATAGTATTTTTTGATGGGGATTTTAGACCAGACATGAGGATGAATGGTGCGTGTGCTGGTGGTACTGGTGCATTTATTGATCAAATGGCCGTTTTATTGGATGTGAGTATAGAAAAATTGAACGAGATGGCTGGCAGGGCAAGAAACATATATCCAATTGCTTCTAGGTGTGGGGTGTTTGCAAAGACCGATGTCCAGGCCCTGTTGAGCAGAAAGGTGTCTAAAGAAGATATTGCAGGTTCTATTTTTTATTCAGTGGCCTATCAAGTGATATCTGCCCTGTCTAGGGGAAAGAGTATTCAAAAAAAGGTCCTCCTTGGAGGCGGACCCCTTAGTTTTTGTTCAAATCTAAAAAGGGCTTTTGCCAGGGTCACAGGACTAGACGAGGAGAAAGACCTGGTTATTGACCCTACTCCTCACCTCATCCCAGCCAAGGGTTGTGTGCTAGTGGAGGAGTATTTAAAACCCATGGAATTTTCTGAATTAATAGAGAGATTGGAAAAAGACATGGGCAAGGGAAGGTTGACTCATAAAATTTCCAGCCTCCCTCCTCTATTTAAAGATACAAAGGAGTTTGAAAAGTGGGAAGAGAGGCACTCTAGGTTTAAGGTCCCTAGTGTCAATATCTACAAAGAATGCAGAGGTCCGTTGTTTCTAGGAATTGATTCAGGCTCTACCACCACAAAGATGGTGATTATTAATGAAAATAAAGAGGTAGTTGCAAGTTATTACAGCTCAAATAATGGGGACCCCATTTCAGCGGTTTCAGATGGTTTTAAATTAATGGTAAAGAGGCTTGAACACATGGGGCTCAAGCCACTGATATGTTGTGGTTGTGCAACTGGTTATGGTGAATCCCTGATAAAGGCTGCATTTGGAGTCCACCTAGGACTTGTGGAGACAATGGCCCATTTTAAGGCTGCCTCTTATTTTGAACCAGATGTGTCTTTTATCTTAGACATAGGTGGACAGGATATGAAGGCCATGAAGGTGGAAAATGGGGTTATTACAGATATTCAGCTAAATGAGGCGTGTTCTTCTGGATGTGGCTCATTTATTGAGACCTTTGCCAAATCTCTTGGGTATTCTGCACAGGAATTTGCAAAGATTGGGATAAAGAGCAAAAATCCCTATGACTTGGGTATTAGATGTACTGTATTTATGAATTCCAGGGTGAAACAGGCCCTAAAAGAAGGGGCTAAAGTGTCTGATATATCTGCTGGACTAGCATATTCAGTTATTAAAAATGCCCTGTATAAGGTTTTAAAATTAAAAGATAAATCAATTTTGGGAAACAAAATAGTGGTACAAGGTGGAACTTTTAAAAATCCCCTGGTGCTTAAGGCCTTTGAGAATATTGTTGGATGCGAGGTGATAAGGCCAGATCTAGTGGAACTCATGGGTGCCTATGGAGCTGCCCTTTATGCACTAGATGAGTATAAAAAGGATAACCTGAGATTTTCTTCAATAAATATAAAGGACCTTATGCAAGAAATTAAATTTGAACAAAAGGTGATTCATTGTAAGGGATGTGAAAACAGGTGTGAGGTCCTAAGGCTTAAATTTAGTAATAACAGGGTGTTCTATACTGGAAATAGGTGTGAGCGGGTCTTTAATAATGATGTCCAGGAATATGGCAGGGATGGGGTGAATTTGATTGAAGAGCAGAGAAAGCTGCTATTTAATAGGAATCTTGAGCCAGAGGGTAGACCTATCTTGACATATGGGATCCCCCGTGCCCTGAATATGTATGAGGATTTTCCATTTTGGTGTACCCTGTTAACCTCCCTTGGATTTAGGGTTGAGCTCTCTTCTCCTTCTAGTTTTTCTGTGTTTGAAAAAGGAGTGAGTTCTGTTATGTCAGAGAATGTATGTTTTCCCGCAAAGTTAGTCCATGGTCATATAATGGACTTAATACACAAAGGGGTGGACAGGATATTTTACCCAATTGTGGTGTATGAGATGCGGGAATTTAAAGATGCCTTTAATACCTATAATTGTCCAGTAGTTACAGGATATCCTGATGTGATAAAAAGTGCGATAAATACGAAAAAATATTCAATTGAGATGGATACTCCAGCTATTAGTTTTAAAGACAAGGGATTATTGATAGACCAGTTATATATGTTTTTTAAAAGGTATAAGTTTTCTTACAAAAAGGTGGAGACATCTGTAAAAAAGGCTTTAAAGGAACAAGAGAAATATAGAAATGATCTTAGAGAGATGGGAAAGACTTTGATACAAGATGCCAGGAGAAAAAATAAAAAGATAATTGTGGTGTTGGGAAGGCCCTATCATATAGATCCACTTATAAATCATGGGATAGATAGTTTGCTAAAAAATCTTGGTGTATATGTGATGAGTGAAAGGGAGTATCCCATACACCAAGATGTCATTTCAAGCGATATAGGTGTATTAACTCAATGGGAGTACTCCAATATATTGTACGCAGTTGCAAAGAGTATATGTAATGAGAATAATATAGATGTGGTCCATTTAACTTCTTTTGGATGTGGACCTGACGCAATAGTGAGTGATGAGATAAAGGAGATCATGCAAGCAGGTGGTAAGATCTATACGCTTATAAAGATGGATGAAATAGCAAACCTCGGTGCAGTGAAGATCAGGCTTCGTTCCATGCTAGAGGCCATAAAGGAAAATAGGGTTTGTGTGGGACCAGGCCTTAAGATGGATAGAAAGGTGCCAAATAGGGTTTTTCAAAAAAAGGATAGGGATAGGGTGTTAATAGCCCCTTATTTTTCTCCATTTTTTTCTCCACTAATTCCCTATGGTTTTAGGCCATTTGGATATAAGGTGGACGTATTGCCTCCACAGAATGAATATTCTCTGGAGTGGGGACTCAAATGTGTAAATAATGACATGTGTTATCCAGCTATTTTGGTGGCAGGTGATATTGTATGGGCATTTAAGTCAGGTAAGTATGACCCGTCTAATACAGGTGTAATACTTACTCAAACTGGAGGACAATGTAGGGCGTCTAATTATGTATCCTTGGTAAAAAAGGCCCTTATTCCCATGGGATATGAAGATGTGCCAGTTATTGCCATTGCCAATGAAGAGATAAATCCACAACCTGGGTTTGAAGTAGATAGAGATGATTTTTTTAGGAGAATGGCGATGGGGGTAATCTTTGGCGATTGTCTGGCAAGGATGTATCTTGCAATGGTGCCAAGGGAGAGGATAAAGGGTTCTGCAAAATATCTGCATTCAAAATATTTGGAAAAAATAGGTGGAGGTATAGAAAAAGGAGATTTTGAGTATTTATTAAAGGTATTAGATAGGGCAGTCTCTGAGTTTAATTCCCTGCCAATTGAGAAAAGCATCGTGCCAAAGGTGGGGATTGTTGGGGAAATATTTGTAAAATATAATTTTTTCTCCAATCAAAATATAGTGGATTGGCTCATTTCCAAGGGAGTAGAAGTGGAACTACCATCTATTCAGAATTTCTTTGCCCAGCGTTTTATAAATGAGGCATATGACCAAAGGACATTTTTCAAGAGGTCTTTAAAGGATTTGTTTCATCATTGGGTCTTGGAGTTATATTCTAGGTATTATTTAAACAAAGTAGAGAGGATATACCACAGGTTTAGATTTGCCCAAAAAGAGATGGGGCTTAGAAAGCTTGCATCCCTTACAGAAGATGTGGTGAGTCTTGCAAATCAGGCAGGGGAAGGATGGTTACTCACAGCTGAGATGATATCAATGCTCAAGAGGGGTATCAACAATATAATCTGCTTGCAGCCTTTTGGGTGTATTTCTAATCATATCACTGGTAAGGGGATAGAGAATAGATTAAAGGAATTGTTCCCTGACCTAAACCTCCTGGCAATAGATTTGGATTCTGGTACCAGTGAGGTAAATGTTTTAAATAGACTTCATATAATGTTAAAACAAGTTTCAGAGGCAGAAGATATAACACACAAGATTGGAATGCTCAAAAAGGGCATGGACTTTATCCCCAAGATATGGCTCTATGACATGAGGGCAATAAATAATCATTTATTTCTGGACATTGAAAAATGGAAATCCTGGATGTGGAAGTTGAGGTCCTGGGACAAGATCAAGATTAGACCTAGGTAAATTTAAGTTCCCACAAAAAGGTCTCTGGTCTTTGACCTGAGAGATATACTGTGCTTTTTTTTAACATATGAGATGAGAGGTTGAATCTATTTGCAATATGAAAAAA
>JALWFY010000126.1 GCA_027013815.1 Desulfohalobiaceae bacterium
TATCCCCTGTCTTGAACCATCCATCAGGTAAAAAGCACTCCTTTGTCTCATCTGGTTTGTTATGATATCCCTTGGCCAGTTGAAGCCCCCTGTAATAAATCTCTCCCTGCTCATTTCTCTTTAATACTTCGCCATTATTACCTACAATCTTTACTTCAGATAATATTGGGATACCAATTGAGTCTGGATTTTCCTTTTTCCCTGGGATAGATATTACTCCTCCACTATTTGTCTCTGTCATGCCCCAGCCATTGGTGAGACTCAAATTAGTTAGTTCTTTCCATTTACGCTGTATCTCCTTTGGCACTGGAGCACCACATCCCACTGTGCATTTTAAACTCTCAAGCCTTTGCTTACTCAATAGATCAGGCCTGGACATTAGGGCTATATAAAATGTTGGTGGCGCAAAAATTACATTTACTTTGTGCTTTTCAATTGTGTTTAACACAAATTCTACATCAAATAAGGGAACTGGGACCACTGTTCCACCTTGATACATTACTGGCAAGAAATGGAGCAAATAGCCTGCAGTGTGAAACATGGGCATAATAGACAGATTCACCTCATGATCCCCCCAAACTCTAAAGGCATGGGTATGGGTAATTGAATTAAATACAAGATTAAAATGGGTCTCCATTACCCCTTTGGGCCGACCTGTAGTCCCTGAGGTATATAGTAAAAGAGCAGTTTCATTTTTAGGATCTACAGAAGTAGACTCTAAAACTGGTTGTTTTTTCTCAATTTCAGAGAAAAAATCTATGGTTCCAGGTATCTCTTGTTTGGGTATATTCCATATAGGCTCCAATACCTTTGGTGGGTTAAAATTATCCCCTGCAAAGTCTTTTATATTTGAAACAATTACATGTTCTAAGATTCCTTGGTCTAAAAGAGGCTTAATCTTTGGGAAAAATACATCTAATGAAAAGATTAATTTTGCTCCAGAATCCTTTATTTGATAGGCTATTTCATCTGTTTTATACATAACATTAATAGGGGTATGAATTGCCCCAATTTTTGTAACACCATAAAAGGCAATAATTTGCTGAATAGAATTTGGAAGCATTGTGGCCACAACATCACCTTTTTTAATACCTAAATCCAAAAGCAAACTCGCATATCTTGATATAAGCTCATCTAATTTTAAGTAATTTATTGATCTATCCAAAAATATCACAGCAATATCATCTGACTTTTTTTGTGCAGACAGTTTAAAAAGGTCATATATTGAACAATTGGGGATCTTGGGTATTTCCTCGTGAAGCCAAGATGGATGAGTTATAACATATGCATCATCTGGAGCGTATTTTATTGCCTCATCTAACCACTTGTCTGGATATTCAATTTTTCTATAGGTTTCATAAAACTTTTCATCAAAAAAATCCTTACCTTTTCTAAATCTAGGCTCCATCACCATAATCTCCCCCTCCTTAAATATATATAATACAACAAAATTATCAGCCCGTTGGAGGCATAACTACTGCCTCTCCTTTGGCTATAATCTCCCCCCTTTGATTTATAAATCTTAAATCCATTTTCACCCATTTTTTTTCTTCAATCTTTTCCTTTACAGTTGCAATGGCAGTTATTGTATCTCCAAAATAAGTTGGTCTTTTGAATCTAGTATTTATCTCAATTGCCACTGTACCAAGCCCAGGTAGTTTTGTACCCAATACAGGGGCAATGAGGCTCTGTGGCACAACGCCATGAGCAACCCTTTTGCCAAATATAGCATGTTTTGAATATTCTTCATTTACATGCATTGGATTAAAATCCCCTGAAATGCCTGCAAAAAGGTAAACATCAGTCTCTGTTATTGTCTTTGTAAAAGATGCACTCATACCTATTTCCAGCTCTTCATAGGTATAACCCCTCTCAAATACAGAGTAGTCCACAGGCTCAAAATGAGAGATATTGAGTATAGTGTTTTGAGGTTCTCTAGAAAACACTGCTCTAACCCTCACATTTGCCTTCATCTTATCTATTGGTGCATTTTTTATTATGTGCACCATTGGAGTTGTAGCGCCATCTAATTTTATGAGTCCAAGTATAAAAGGAGGTTTACATGGATAATGGTCTTCATAGTGATTTACAACTGTATATGTAATCACTGTTCCTTCGTTTGATACATCTTGTATATTATCTCTTATATCCAAAAAGCATCTATCACATAGGCTCCTTGGGGGCACATATACAGTATTACATTTATTACATTTTGTCCCAAAAATCCTCTTTTCATCCCTTAAAGCCCTTATAAACTTTGACCCAAGAGATCCAGCAAAGTATTGATATGGAAGGGCAAGTTTTCCATGTACAATAAAGCTATGTCTTGACATTTTTGACTCCTGATTTGTTTTAAGATTTAACCTTCAATTACCTCAAAATATTTTATATCAGTTATAGCTCCAATCCTTTTTTCATTCCAAACAGGTCTAACTAGGGCTCCTTTTTTTAGTCTTTCATGTGGAGTATCTGGATCTATCTCATGCCAAAAGGTGTCAGGGTCACTACATCCATCTAACAAGATATAGGCTGTTATATATGGCGTCTTTCTGATCTCTCCAGTTAGTGGGTCAGGGGATGCATAGTACACAATATCTGCAACAGTAAGTATGCCATTTGGACCTACTTCTACCCATTCATCTGCCTCTACCCTGCATATTGCACACACTTCCCTTGGGGGACATTGTAGCCTGCCACATTTTGGACATCTATTTGCCATGATCTTTTTATTTTTTAGGTTATAAAGGAAATATCCCATGACCTCCCCTGTTGAAAACCTCTGGGGGATGGACAACAAGATCTGCTTTAGCCTAATTAGCTCTTCTGTATCTTGTTTCCCTGAACTTGTATATTTTTTGAAAAATTTGGCTGACTTTTGTGCAAGAGTTGCATCACCATCTATTTTTAGCCTTCCAGAAGAGATAAGATTTAGTGCATCTAGCTCCCCCAAGGTAAAACCAATAAAATCTACGTCTTTCATGGAAATCACAACATCAGGCCCTTTAAGACCTTCTTCAATATACACCTTGCCCCCCTGTATCTTAACTGTCCATTTTCCACCACCATCTCCTGTTATATCATATCCAAGGGAACAATTTTCATCTTTTATTAAATGATAGTTTGCCCTATCAATAAAACTAAATATTATATTCTTTACACTAGGTCTTTGTTTCATTGGGATGTCTCCTATCTTTTTGGTTTTTCTGAAGATAAAATGCCAAGTA
>JALWFY010000127.1 GCA_027013815.1 Desulfohalobiaceae bacterium
TTCCAAAGATTGATACCAAGGATGGGATATATTTCTTAGAAACAAATATTGTACCAATCATACCTATAAAAAAGAAAATAAGTGCCAAATATAGGGATTGTATAAACAACATAACAACGTCTCCTATTTAATTAATCCATTATTTTTGATTACACACCATCATCAATGCATGAAGTATTGACATAGGAGGCGGAGGACATCCTGGCACCTCAACATCCACTGGGATCACCTCTGATACTGAAGAATAGGTCATAAAGTCTGGTTCAAAGATACCCCCACTTAAGGCACAACTTCCAACAGCAATCACCCTTTTGGGGGTAGGCATGGCCTCATATGCCTTTTTTAAAGGGATCTTCATGTGCTCTGTAACACAACCAACTACCAACAATATATCTGCCTTTCTTGGGGTAGGGGTAATAAATAGGCCCAGCCTGTGCATATTATAATATGGGTTATTTAAGAGTTTTACTTCATTTATGCATGCACCACAATCCCCTGCATCCACCACCCTTATATGGGCAGAATGCTTAAAGCTAGATGGAAGGGAAAAATCTTTATGTGTGGCATTGGCCCATTCATAATCCATATTCCATGGGACGCTGTCCCCTCCATAACGGAGACACCTAAAACAGTGGATACACCTGTGAGTCGCTACATAGCTCATATCCCCTTTTATGAAAATAGCACTGGTTGGACATAGGGATAGGATATTTTTATCTATCCTTTTATCCACCTCTTTAACTGGAAGCCCTGGGGTTATCCCAGGACTCATATCCTTTTTCTTTGGGTAATCTGTTGTAACCCTTCCAGTACCAAGTCCCTTTAATACCCACCTGCTCATATATAAGCTCCTTAAATATTTTTATCTTAGTGTAAGGTCACCCTTTGGTTATTTTACACATAAAATCTATAATTACCTGTCATTTTCTGCCACACTCAGACCAAAGGTTGCTAATATTATTGGAAAATCTTGAAAAGCAAAACCTTCAACCCCTAAGTGAAATCCGTGCCAGTTAAAAAAGGATGGAGCAATCACCCTATATCTCTCAACCACACCCTTATTTATACGTACATAGTGAATACAGGCTCCATTAGGTCCTTCTACACAACCTATTCCAACACCATCTATTATTTTTATATCAGTTTTAACTTCCCCTTTTGGTAGATTTTCTGATAATTGTTTGATTATGTTATATGACTCATCTATTTCAGAAAAAAATACCCTGAGCCTGGCATATCCATCGCCTTCTTTCTCCTTTACAACTTTAAAATTCATGTCTTTATATCCAAGATATGGGACATATTTTCTTATGTCATTTAAATATCCAGATCCCCTGGCAACTGGCCCAACCATAGCGTAGTCCTTCACATGGTCTATATCTAAAACACCAACCTCTTCTAATCTGTCTAAAAAACTACTAGTTGCAATAAGCATTTTTTTTATGTCTTTTAGCTCATGCAATATGTCCTCAATTTCTTTATTTTTTTCAATGAGCAGCTCATTTTTTATATCAATTGTGAGTCCCCCTATTTGATTTACGCCAAAAAGATACCTGTGTCCTGTAAGTATCTGAGAAGTCCTGAGCATCCTCTCTTCTAAGATCTCCACTTGGTTTGCAGCCACCACTAGTCCAGTTGAACTGCATATCCCACCTATTACCCCTATATGGTGTCTAATCCTCTCAAGTTCAGCAAGA
The DNA here is from genome assembly GCA_027013815.1 of Desulfohalobiaceae bacterium. GTDB lineage: Bacteria > Desulfobacterota > Desulfovibrionia > Desulfovibrionales > Desulfothermaceae > Desulfothermus. Next base: position 1,698 of record JALWFY010000127.1, read on the forward strand.
TACATCCTTAGATATTGGGCCCTCATAGGTATCTTGGCCCCACTAATATCTTCAATGGCCATGCAAAAGGCCAGGGAATGAGAAAAAGCACTTTTTCCACTAATCCTCTCGCTTAAAAATAAAACCATATCAGGTGGATGATTTTCCGCCTTTTTCTCTATGGCCCTGTATTTATAAAACAACCTTGGATGGCATTTTATTATCTCTTCTCCAATGGTCTCTATCTGAAAATGCACAGATTCTTCCACCCCAGAAAAAATAGGTCCAATTGGCATAATAAACGAGCCTTTTTCCTGCACAATCCTCTTTGGTCTAAGGTCTTTATACCTTGGGACCATCTTATTTAAATCAAAATCAAATCTCATGGGTTCAGCTCCCTCAGGCCATATATCATCGTGTAAGATAAAATCTCCAAGTTTTGGGTGCCCTTCAAAAACAAATCCAAATAGATCTTCTATCTCCCTCTCAAACCAATCTGCTCCATGAATATATTGGCTAATGGTCTTAAATGTCTTGTGTGTGCTGGGTATGGTGCTAGAAGTTATAATCTTTCTTCCAAGAGACAAAAATATATAATAGATCACCCAATTATTGTCTTGGCTATCTACTATTATACCTAAAAAAGGCAATTTATTCTCATCAAATAGCCTACCACATATCTCAGGCACATCTTGCATCCTAGAATTTATCAAGATCTTATCATCCTTCTCTTTAACATGTATATCAAAATCAGATAACAAATCCATATTTATGGTTTCCATAATTTATCCTCCAAGTGATATTGCAGCAATTTTTGCAATTTTATAGATCCATACAGGATATATTCCAAATATAATTACAGGTAGTATAGACAATAAAAGACCTATCTTCATTGATATTGGAATTTTTTGCATGGATATAGAAGTTGATTTAGCATTTTTCTTTGAAAATACCATCCTGCTTATATGATTCATTATAGCAAAAAATGCTATTATAATAAAAAATACCAAAAACGAGACCATTATATAATGTCCACTATATATACCTGATTTTACAATAGAAAATTCACTAAAAAACACTACAAATGGGGGTGCACCAGAAATAGCAAGTGCTGATATAAATAAAATGAAACCTGCAAATGGAGAATCCTTTATAATTGATCTAACAAAATTTATGTCTCTTGTTTTATATAAAAATAAAACCAAGCCAGCTGAATAAAAACATGTTGATTTTGTGATTGCATGGGCAATTATTTGTAATATACCAGATATATTTCCTGAATGAGAAAACATACTAAACGCTACCAGGATAATTCCCATATGTTCTACAGTGGAAAATGCAAATAATCTTTTGTAATCGCTAACCTGTATTATTAAAAATGCTGCCACACCTGTTGAAATTAGGCCAAATATCATTATCCATTTAGAAATATCTAAGCCTGGGACATGGCGTACAATTGGAAATAATTTTAAAATGACATACAGTA
>JALWFY010000128.1 GCA_027013815.1 Desulfohalobiaceae bacterium
TGGCCTTAAGAGGATTTAAGGTAGCTTTAGTGGAAAAAAGACCTTTTTTAGGTGGCAATGTAGCAAAACTCAAAAAATTGTCTCCAAGCAACATTGAAGCAAAGGATGTCCTCATCTCTCTAGTTCAAGAAATATTTGATAATCAGAACGTTGAGATATATACCTGCGCAGATCTTAAAAATTTTTCAGGATATATTGGGAACTTTGAATTAAGATTAAAGATTACCCCACCAAAAGACTTAGACCACATTATTATGTGGGAGCCCATTGGAAGCAAAGGCTATTTTATACCGTTTAAAGGAATAATACCATCAAAAGATCTGCCAACAGAAGATGAGATCGAGATAAAGACTGGAGCCATAGTCATAAGTACAGGGTTTAAGACATACACCCCAAGAAAAGGTGAATATGGATTCTTGGAGCACAAAGAAATTGTTACCCTTCCAAAGATGATTGAACTCTTGGCCACCTCTGCCACTAGTGCAGATGGATATTTAAAAATAAATGGCAAAAAAATTAGATCCATGGCCATGATTCACTGCGTTGGGAGCAGACAAATTCCAGGGATAGACCCAGAAGATGAAAATGGGAGACTCAATGAATATTGTTCCAGAGTCTGTTGTTCTGCCATCCTATCCATGGCAAATGAGATACGTACACAATATCCCAATACCCAGGTCTATGACCTATATAGGGATATTAGGACCTTTGGGCGTTTTCAAGAGGAGATCTATATCAGGGCATGTGAAAACAGGGTAAAATTTATTAGATTTGAGCCTGGAGAAAAACCTATAGTTAGACAGGGAATAATGGATTATTCAATCCTAATTCAAGTTAAGGACACCCTGACCTTTAATGAGACCCTTGGAATTCCTGTGGACCTCGTAGTCCTTGGAGTTGGATTAGAACCTTCAAATGTTGAAAATATCGTAAATCTCTTGAAGATTCCAGTGGGCAGCGATGGATTTTTACAAGAGGTTCATCCAAAGCTACGTCCAGTAGAAACATCTATAGATGGGATTGTACTGGCAGGTACGTCCCAGGCCCCAATGGATACATCTGATGTGTCTAACAGTGCCTCTTGTGCTGCAGCAAAGATAACATCTCTTTTAAACAAAGGTTTTGTAGAGGTAGATCCATTTATAGCTGAAGTTGATACTAATAAATGCAAGGGGCACGGAGAATGTATAAAGGCATGTCTTAGGGATGGTGCCCTAGTCATGGAACAGGGAAAGGCCAAGGTAGTCCCTGCCCTTTGTTCTGGATGTGGGGCATGTGTACCTGCATGTCCTGAGGATGCGATCCAGATTGCAGGGGCTACTCTCAAACAATACGAGGCCATGGTTGATATGATTGTAAATGATGAGCTTATTTTAGACTAAATGAGGATTCAAGGCCATGATAGACAAAGAAAAAATAAAGGCTTTAAGGGAACAAAGAAAGGACAGGATCAAAGAGATCCAGAAGATGGTAAAAGAACAGAATAAAATCAAGGATAGCATTAAACAACTTCTGCAAGCTGGCCCTAAAACTCCCCCAGAGATTAGCGAGTCCCTGGGTTTCCCATCTCCTACTATAATGTGGTATGTGGCGTCTTTGAAAAAATACGGAGAATTAATGGAAATGGAAAAAAAAGGAGATTATTTTTCTTATGGCCTGATAAAACCATCTAATAATACCAATCAAGAAAAAGAGGGGGATGAAAGATGAGAATCATAAATCCCAACTTAGAGAATAAACTAAAGAAGTTTGGGTCTGATACTGCGCACATATGTTTTAATTGTGGCACATGTGCTGCTATCTGCCCCCTTTTTGAAACCAGCTTTCCCAGGAAATTTATGAGGTATATACAAATCGGAGCTGAAGACAAGATAATGGACGAAAAATTGGAATTATTTAAATGCCTCCACTGTGGTCTGTGTACATCCTCTTGCCCAAAGGGAGCAGATCCTGGAGAAGTAATGCTTGGCCTTAAAAGATTTGTCCTGGACAAATTGAGGAGGAATCAAGATGTTTAATCCCAAAGATATAATAGATATTTTAGCTGAAAACGTTAAAAAGACCAAAAACCCATTTGGAGTCAACAAACAAAAGATAAACTCATGGTATGTAAATGAGGACCTCCCAGATAAAGGCGAATATCTCCTGTTCACTGGTTTGATGTACCAAATGATACCATATATTGAAGCTGTTACTTCACAACTTGGGAAAATAGAAGACTCAAAGTTTTCCAAATATTCTTCTCTAGGTAGGTTTGTCCCAAGGTCACTGACCAATATCTCGCTAAATGCTTTAATATCAAAAAACAATGTGGATTTTTCCAATGAGGTCCTAAAATCCATTATCACCTTATTAAAAAATTCCAATATAGACTTTCTCTATTCCCCTGACCTAGATCAATACAGTGGGATATTGCTCTACGACCTAGGTGATGAAAAATACTTCAAAGCACATGCAAGGACTGTTGCAAACACACTATACCAACACAATATATCTAAAATAATAACAGTAGATCCTCATACTACTTATGCATTAAAGGTATTATACCCTAAATATATTGGGATAAATTTTGAGGTATATACCTACTTTGAACTCCTAAATCTTACTGGTGATTTAGAAAAAGAAGTGGTTTTACATGATCCATGTTTTTATGGAAGATATTTGGAATTATCCCATGTGCCCAGAAATCTATTAAAAAACATGGGGGTAGAAATAAAGGATATATTAAGAAATGGAAAATTTACCCATTGTTGTGGAGGACCAGCAGAATCCTTGTCCCCAAAATTAGCAAGCAAAATACGGGAAAATAGGGTGAAACAACTAAAAGAAACCAATAAGCTGATACTCACTATGTGTCCTATATGTTATACTAATTTAAGAAAATCTACGTCTAATATAATGGATTTGGCCATTTTTTTAAAGGATTGTGTAACCACATAACAAAAAAAGGAGAGGGGTTATGGGAAAAAAGGAAAAAATAGTTTATATTGCAACCTATGCAGGAGAAGACCCTGAAAGGGCAACACTCCCATTTATGTTAGCAACAGGGGCACAGACAATGGAAGTAGAGACAGTTATAGTACTTCTAGGTAAGTCATGTTATCTTGCAAAAAAAGGATATGCAGAACATGTTTCAGCACCAGGACTAAAACCACT
>JALWFY010000129.1 GCA_027013815.1 Desulfohalobiaceae bacterium
ATCTTATATTCGTTTGTATGCTTATAATAAATTCGGGCGTTCCAATGATGTTTTAGTGCCGGTTATTGACGGTAGGGTGGTTGCCAATGCAAATGCTTTACCAAGAAATGATTTTCACAAGCAAATTATGTATTTTTTGATGGTCGATCGCTTTAAAAATGGCGATTTAACCAATGATAAACCTATCAAAAGTGATAGCGTTTTACCCAAAGTCAATTTTAAAGGCGGAGACATTCAAGGGGTCGTACAAGTTGTTGAGCAAGGCTATTTTAAAGATTTAGGTGTCAATACTTTATGGCTGTCACCCATATTGAAAAATCCGGATAAGGCTTATGGACATTGGCAGAAACCACCGACTAAATTTTCCGGTTATCACGGTTATTGGCCTGTATCAAACATCAAAATTGATGCACGTTTTGGTAATGTCAAATCTTTAAAAGAACTGACACAAAAAGCGCATCAGCAAAATACCAATATTATTTTGGACTATGTTGCCAATCACGTGCATAAAGACCACCCACTTTATAAACAACATTCCGATTGGTTTACCAGTTTGTACTTGCCCGATGGCAGCTTAAATACTGAGAAATGGGATTCGCACCGTTTGACAACTTGGTTTGACACCTTCTTGCCAACCATCGACTTTTCAAAACATGAAGTCGTCGAAAAAATGACCGATTCGGCAATGTTTTGGTTGAAAAATTTCGATATTGACGGTTTCCGTCATGATGCCACCAAACACATACAACTGGATTATTGGCGCACTTTGACACATAAAATAAAAACCCAAATCAACCGACCGGTTTATCAAATTGGGGAAACTTATGGCAGCCCGCAACTCATACGCAGTTATATCAACAGCGGCATGCTCAACGGACAATTTAATTTTAATCTTTATGATGCTGCCGTAGCAGTTTTTGCCAAAAAAGATGAGCCGTTAAGCCGTTTGTCCGATGCTTTGCAAGAGGCTTTATTCTTTTATGGTCAGCACAATCTGATGGGCAATATTTCCGGCAATCAAGACCGCGTGCGTTTTATCAGTTATGCATCGGGTGATGTCAAATTTAATGAAGATGGCAAACAAGCCGGTTGGGATAGAAAAATTGTGGTATCCGATACAACGGCTTATCACAAATTGGAAGAATTGCAAGCTTTTAATATGACGATTCCCGGTGTGCCTTGTATTTATTATGGCGATGAATACGGAATGCCCGGTGCCAATGATCCTGACAATCGTAGGATGATGCAATTTGAAGGCTTAAACAAACATGAGAAAAATTTAAAACAACAAGTTAAAAAGCTTATTGCTTTGCGAAAAAACTCGATGGCGTTGCTTTATGGCAGTACCAAAGTAGAAATGAAAGAAGATGTTTTAATCATCAAACGACGCTATTTTAAAGATTCGATTACGGCGGTTTTTAATAAATCGGATAAAGATATTAAGTATAATGGACAAGCTGTAAAAGCTTTTGACTATAAAATTATTGACAGACCTAGTAGTTTTCTAAAACCTGATAGGTCTGAATAATCAAAAACGTGATGGAGTTAAAAATAAAAATAATAAATGTAAATGTAATGTTTAAAAACCTAGCAGGTTAGCAAAACCTACTAGGTCAGGGAGTGTAAAAGACCTGTTAGGTTTCTAAAAACCTGATAGGTCTGAAAAGTAAATTAAAAAATAAAATAATGAAAAAAGTCCTATTTCTAGTAAGCATCATCGCAATGCTTACTGCTTGTAAACAAGTAAGCAAAAAACAATCGGTTCAATCACAAGTTGGACCTAAACCGGCGCAAAAATCATTGGTCAATGACGATTTGTTGGAAACAGCGGTCATTTACGAAGCCAACATCCGGCAATATTCCCCCGAAGGGACTTTAAATGCTTTTGCCAAAGACTTGCCGAAACTGAAAAAGATGGGCGTTAAAATCATCTGGTTAATGCCGATTTATCCCATTTCAAAAGTCAAACGCAAAGCCACCGGAGATACATTTGTATCACAAATTAAAAATATAGAAGAGCGTAATAAATATTTAGGCAGTCCGTATGCCGTGGCAGAATACACGGCTGTCAATCCGGATTTCGGCACGATTGAAGATTTGAAAAATTTAGTAAAACAAGCCCATGAAAACGGACAAATTGTGATTCTGGACTGGGTGGCAAACCACACCGGTTGGGACAATCCTTGGATAAAAAAACATCCGGATTATTACACACATAATAAAAAGGGAGAAATCACCGACCCGCTTAATGCAGATGGCACTTCCAAGGGTTGGCAAGATGTCGCGGATTTGAATTATGACAATCAGGCTATGCGACAAGAAATGATTAACTCGATGCAATATTGGTTGAAAAATGCAGATATTGACGGATTTCGTTGTGATGTGGCAGGAGAAGTGCCTGTTGATTTCTGGCGTGATGCCATTCATAAATTACGACAAACCAAGCCTGTTTTTATGCTGGCGGAAGCTTGGGAACCGGAATTACTTAAAGACAATATGTTTGACGCTTGCTATGCTTGGGAAGCACATTTTTTATTGGCAGATATTGCCAAAGGCAAAAAGACCGTCAAAGATTGGGATAATTATGTCAAAAAAATCGATACGATGTATGAACCCGATGATATTTTGATGAACTTTACGGCCAATCACGACGAAAATTCGTGGAAAGGTACCGAAGATGAAACGTTTGACAAAGCCAAAGACTTGATGCGCGTGTTGACCTTTATGATTAAAGGGATGCCGTTGATTTACAGCGGACAAGAATACGGTTTGCACCACCGGTTAAAATTCTTTGAAAAAGATTTGATTGACAGAACCAATGGCAACGACTTTGATTTTTATGCAAAATTAGGAAAACTCAAAAATAATAATCCTGCTTTGAATGGTGGTAAACATCCGGCGGTTTACCAACGCATAAAAGTCGATAATGATAAAGTTTTAGCTTTTAAACGGATAAAAAAAGGCAAGGAAGTTGTTTTTATTGGAAACATGTCACCGGAACTACAGCAATTTAAGTTTGCTGTTCTAGGAAATTACAAAGATTATTTTACCGGAAAAGATGTAAATTTGTCTGAAAGCATAAATCTACCTGCTTGGGGATATTATGTTTTGATTAAGTAATATAGATTAATATAGACCTGTTAGGTTTCAAAAAC
>JALWFY010000130.1 GCA_027013815.1 Desulfohalobiaceae bacterium
AATTTTTCTATTGGGTCCTTTATCCTATCTAAGGTATTTTGACTCCTTATAAATATTGTCTCAAAAAACCTTACAAATACTGCCTTAAAAAGTTCTTTTTTTGATTTAAAATAATGCGCTATCCCACCCTTTGACATACTGGCCTCTTTGGCCACTAATTCCATATTCAGGTTATAATACCCTTGCCTTGCAACTACCCTTAAGGCCGCTTCAATTATCTGATTTTTCCTAATGTCTTCTAATATACTCTTTGCTGCCATATCCCTTTATTACCCTTTTGTTATTGAGAACATTTCCTTACCGACCAATTAGATTTTAGTCCGACTGTTCAGTATATTAATTTAAAACAATCTAATTTGTCAAGATGGTTTTAATTTTTTATTCGTTGGAATAGCCATTTTTTAAAACATATTCAACACGAAAAAATATAACATAAGGAGATTATATTATAAAATGTCTTAGCTTTTTAATATATAAACAAGATCCCAGAGTAGCTTTTCTTGTGCAACATGTTATAATAATTCTAAAAATATATATTATGTGCATTATATGCAAAAAATAAATTTTATTCTTAATAAATATTGACATGAAATTATAATTTGCATAAAATATATTGAATAGAGATAAATAAAAAAAACAAGGTTAATCTTTCAAAAAGATAGGTAGTCATGAAAAACAAGGTATTTATATTGGGGTGTGGGAACCTTTTATTTGGGGACGATGGTGTTGGACCTGCTGTAATTGATTATCTAATCACAAATTTCAAAAATAGATTAAACAAGAACATCCAGGCCATAGATATGGGGACTTCAGTAAGGGACTTTTTATTTGATATAGTACTTTCAAAGGACAAACCCAAGAAAATTATAATCATAGATGCCCAAAGTGAAGATACTAACCCTGGAGAGATCAAACAGATCCAATTAGACCATATATCTCCAAAAAAAATTTCAGACTTTTCCCTCCATCAATTCCCAACCATCAACCTTTTAAAAGAATTAAAAGAAAACACTGAAATAGACATCAAAATATTTGTAATAGGCACCAAATTTGTGCCAGAGGAAGTATGCCCTGGGCTAAGTAATGAAATCAAGGAAGCTATACCAAAGATATGTGAAATAGTTTTAAAGGAGTGTGAGGTATAAAAATGATAAAATTCAAAGTAATAGAAATTGCTAACACATTTGGGGTCCACAGAAACACTGTGACCAATTGGATCAAAAGGGGAGTATTAAAGGCAAAGCCAGTTGTTGGAAGGAAATATGTTATTTCTGAAAACGACTTTATTGCCTTTGCTGAACAAAACCATATCCCTCGCAGGACCCTAGAAGAATTCATAAAAAAGAACAAGATCCAAAAAACAGAATTCAAACTAACTAAAGAGGACCAAGGATTTTCTAACCACCCACAAGAACCATCACCTAAAAACAAATACAGGGAGACAATTATGAACACATCAAGGCCTGTTGGTTCTGTACTTGTACTAGGTGGGGGGATAGCTGGGATCCAGGCTGTACTTGACCTTGCAGATTCTGGATATTTTGTCCACCTTGTGGAGCGTTCTTCAGGTATTGGGGGAGTCATGGCCCAGCTTGACAAGACCTTCCCCACCAATGATTGTGCAATGTGAATCATCTCTCCCAAACTGGTCGAGGTCGGCCGGCACTTAAATGTAAATTTACATACCTTATCAGAAGTAATTGATATTTCAGGTGAGCCTGGAAATTTCCAAGTAACAATAAAAAAACATCCCCGCTATGTGGACATGGATAAATGTATCGCGTGTGGATTGTGCGCTCAAAAATGCCCTAAAAAGGTAGATGATGAATTCAACATGGGACTATCCAAGAGAAAGGCTATATACATAAAATATGGACAATCTGTACCTCTAAAATATGCAATCGACCCAGAGAACTGTATCTATTTAACTAGGGGAAAATGTAGGGCATGTGAAAAATTCTGTCCCACAGGGGCAATCAATTTTGATGACAAAGAAGAGATCATTCAACTAAATGTAGGTGCAATTATTACTGCCCCAGGATTCAAACCATTTGATCCATCTATCCTGGACTCTTATGCCTATGACAAGATCCCTGACGTGGTCACAAGCCTTGAATATGAAAGGTTGTTGTCTGCAGGTGGACCTTACATGGGACATCTAGTTAGACCATCAGATGAACAAGAGCCAAAAAAAATAGCATGGATACAATGTGTTGGCTCTAGAGACACCAACAAGTGTTCAAATGAATTCTGTTCTTCTGTTTGTTGTATGTATGCTATAAAACAGGCATTGGTCACCAAAGAACACCTAAGTGGAGACACAGAACTCAAACAGAGTATCTTTTACATGGATATACGTACCCATGGGAAGGAATTTGAGAGATATTATGAAGATGCAAAAGAAAAAGGTGTTGAGTTTGTCAGGGCAAGACCCCATACCTTAGAACCTGGAAAGGACAATAGGGGAGTTATTATTCGTTATGTGGATGAGGATGGAAATGTAATCAATGATGAATATGACATGGTGGTACTTAGTGTTGGATTAGAGGCGCCAAAAGGTGCAAAGGACCTTTCAAACATTATGGGATTTGACCTAGATGAATACAATTTTGCCAAAACATCTTCATTTAATACAGTCCAGACCTCAAAAAAAGGAATATATGTAACAGGTGCATTTGGAGGTCCCAAAGATATCCCACAGGCAGTTACAGAGGCCTCAACTGCTGCAGCAGAGGCAGCAAAGCTCTTGTCTAAGGCCAGGGGAACCCTTACCAAGAAAAAGACCTATCCTAAGGAAATAGATGTAACGTGCGAAAAACCAAGGATTGGGGTAATAATATGCTCATGTGGAATCAATATATCAAATGTAGTGGATGTAAAAGAATTAGTTGAATTTGCAAAGACCCTTCCCAATGTGGAGTATGTGGAAAACACCATGTTTTCCTGTTCAACTGATACCCAATATTTGATCATAGAAAAAATAAAGGAATATAACCTAAACAGATTGGTAGTTGCTGCATGTACCCCAAGGACCCATGAACCATTGTTTCAAGAGACCCTAAGAGACGCAGGGCTAAATGAATTTTTGGTTGAAATGGCAAATATTAGGAATCAAAATTCTTGGGTCCATCAAAATGATCCAAAGGCAGCAACAGAAAAGGCAAAGGACCAGATAAAGATGGCCATTGCAAAGGCCACACTAAATTCCCCACTCAAGAGATTAAAAATAAAGGTGAATCAAAAGGCCCTTGTAATTGGTGGCGGTGTATCTGGAATAGTCTCTGCATTAACCCTTGCCAATCTAGGATATGAATGTATTTTAATAGAAAAGCATTCTAAATTAGGTGGAAATGCATGGAATTTAGAAACCACATATAAGAAAGAAAAGATAAGGCCATGGTTAAATGCCCAGATAAATAGGGTGGAAAATCATCCCAAGATCGAGGTATTAAAAAATACAGAGCTAAAAGAGGTAACAGGTACAATTGGAAATTTTGAGGCCAAGGTCCAGAGTGGAGACGAAATAAGAAACATTGGTTTTGGTGCAGCAATAGTATGTGTGGGTGCAACAGAGTACAAACCAACAGAATACCTCTATGGAGAAGACCCAAGGGTGCTCACCTCCTTTGAATTTGAGGCCAAATTAAGGGAAAAGATAATAGCTCCAGAAAAAATAAACTCCGTTGTATTTATCCAGTGCGTAGGTTCAAGGGACAAGGAAAGGCCTTATTGTAGCAGGGTATGTTGTACCCATACCATGGAAAAGGCAATAAGATTAAAGGAAAAAAATCCTGACCTACAGGTATTTGTGCTCTATAGGGATATTAGGACATATGGTACAAGGGAAAAGTTATACAAAAAGGCCAGGGATCTAGGGGTAATATTCATTAGATATACACTAAGTAACAAACCAGAAGTGAGATTAGAAAATGGAGACCTGGTTGTTTTGACCACTGACCCCATTATAAAACTCCCTGTAAAAATCCATGCAGATTACCTGTGTCTAGCATCTGCAATTATTCCCACCAACAATATTGAGATCAGTGATCTCTTTAAGCTCAGCAAAAATACTGATGGCTTTATAAATGAGGCCCATCCAAAATTAAGGCCAGTGGATGCCACTACAGATGGAGTATTTCTGGCAGGACTGTGTAATTATCCAAAATCCATTGATGAATCCATAGCCCAGGCAGAAGCAGCAGCAGGAAGGGCTTCGATTATCTTATCTAAGGATTACATGGAGTTGGATGCTATTAAGTCCTTTGTAAGTGATAATTGCGATGGATGTGGACTCTGCGTAGATGTATGTCCATACTCTGCCCTCTCTATTGTAGAGATCCAGGACCAAGACGGAACCATAAAAAAGAGGATCTCAGCAGACCCTGCGCTCTGTAAAGGATGTGGGCTATGTGAGGCTACATGCCCTAAAGGCGGGATATTAGTCCATGGATTCACCTTAGATCAAATAGAAGCACAGATTCAAACCCTTTTAGCAAATTAAGGAGTAACAGATATGGCTGAGAACTTTGAACCTGTAATTGTAGGTTTCTTGTGTAATTGGTGTGCATATGCTGGGGCAGACCTTGCAGGGGTATCAAGGCTCCAATATCCCCCAAATATGAGACCAATCAGGGTCATGTGTTCTGGCATGGTCCCACCTGAATCAGTGATCCAAGCCCTTAAACTAGGGGCAGATGGGGTAATGGTCATGGGGTGACACCTTGGAGAATGTCATTACCAGGATGGTAATTATAAGGCAAATGCTAGGAGCAAGGCAATAAAGATAGCCTTGGATGAAATGGGAATAAATCCAAATAGATTTACCATTGAGTGGGTGTCCTCTGCTGAAGCACCCAGATTCGCTAAACTTGTCACTGAATTCGTGGAAAAGATAAAAAAAATCGGACCAAATCCATTAAAAAACAAAGTCGAGGGTTAATAGCCCTCTTTTGGGAGGATATATCATGGCTCAAGAGATAATAGAGCTTGGAACTCAGAAAAAGAGCTTCTTCAAAGACAAGGTAATGGAGCTCTTACCTGATGGGGGTAATCTAAATGCATGTCTCACTTGCGGGGCATGTGCATCTGGTTGTCCTGCATCTGGACTTGAAGATATGGACCCAAGAAAATTTTTAAGACTGGCTGCCCTTGGCATGGATGACATAATCACATCAACCCCATGGGTATGGATGTGTTCTATGTGTCAAAGGTGCATATATGTTTGTCCAATGAAGATAAATATCCCTCAATTGGTATATTATGCCAGGGAGGCATGGCCTAGAGAAAATAGGCCCACAGGTATTTTAAAATCCTGTGACATTGCCCTTAAGAACGATACATGCAGTGCAATGGGTGCATCAGAAGAAGATTTCCAATTCGTAGTTGAAGATGTATTAGAAGAATACAGGGCGTCCCAACCAGAATTTGCAGAAATGAAGGCACCTGTAAATCAAAAAGGCGCCACCTTCTTTTTAAATCAAAACTCAAGGGAACCTGTAACAGAGCCAGATGAAATGGTGCCTTTATGGAAGATATTGCATATGGTTGGGGCTGACTGGACCTATGGCACCAAGGGTTGGGCCGCTGAAAACTATTGCATGTTCCTAGCCGATGACAAGTCCTGGGAACATATTGTAAGGACAAAGGCAAAGGCAGTAGAAGACCTAGGATGTAAGGTCTGGCTCAACACCGAGTGAGGACACGAATTTTATGCAGTCCGGTACGGACTGGAAAAATTCAATGTACCCCATAACTTTGAACTGAAATCCATTATTCAATATTATGCAAAGTGGATAAAGGAAGGGAAATTAAAGGTATCATCTGATTGGAACAAGGACCTCAAAATAAAGTTCACTGTACAAGATCCATGTCAGTTAGTGAGAAAGTCCTTGGGCGATCCTGTTGCAGAAGACCTTAGATTTGTGGTCAAGGCCTGTGTTGGTGAGGACAACTTTGTGGATATGTACCCAAACAGGTCCAATAACTATTGCTGTGGTGGCGGTGGAGGCTATCTACAATCTGGATACACAGAGGCCAGACGAAAATATGGGAGCCTGAAGGCCAAACAAATACTCGACACTGGGGCACAGTACTGCATTACCCCATGTCATAACTGTCATGCACAAATCCATGACCTCAGTGAACAATACGACCATAAATGGAACACTGTACACCTGTGGACAATTATCTGTCTCTCATTAGGTGTACTTGGTCCAAATGAAAGGGAATACCTGGGAGAAGACCTAAAAGAAGTATGGGTATTCCACCCTGAAACTGCCATGTAAAGAACTAAAAAGAACTCAAGTCCTGTTTTTTTATGTTTAGCAACAGGCTTTAGGAGGCAATATGAAGACTTTTTTTAACCTAATACAAGAGGTCCAAAAAACTGGAAAGTGCCATCACTGTGGGGCTTGTGTGGCATTTTGTAGTGCCTTGAACTATGGGGCACTTGAGCTTGGGGAAGACGGAATTCCCAGGTATAAAGACGTGGAAAAATGCATTGAATGTGGACTTTGCTATAGTATTTGCCCAGAAGTCCATGAGTTGGACGAGGAGATAAAGAGGAAATTGAGTTGGAGCGAGCCAATTGGCAGGGTTATTAGCACCAGGTCTGTTCGTTCCATTGACCCAAATATCAGAGAAAATGCAACAGATGGAGGGGCAGTAACAGGACTCTTATTATATCTCTTTGACACTGGACAGATAAATGGTGCCATTGTAACTAAAAAATTAGGTAAATTTGAAAGAACGCCCTATCTTGCAACTACCAGAGAAGAGATCATTGAATCTGCAGGTTTTTTCTTTGAAACATCCCATGGCATACATAAATTATCAGAAGAATATTCAGAAAGTGCTACTGTGGAGGCCTTTCACTTACTTAGAAAAAAAGGGCTCACAAGGGTGGCACTAGTTGCCAGTCCATGTCAGATAATGGCCTTTAGAAAGATGGAACTCCTTGGGGTCACCCCATCTGAATCCATAAAATTTGCCTTTGGACTATTCTGCTCTGGGAATTTCCTATTTGATGATGAAAACAAAAAACTTTTAAGCGAGAAATTCCAGTTCTCATGGGATGATGTGGAAAAAATAAACATAAAAGAAGAACTTTACCTATACCTAAAAGATGGCAACATTAAGTCAATTCCATTAACAGAACTTGACCCAATCAAAAAATATGCATGTAAGCTCTGTATGGATTACACTGCTCAATTTGCTGATATCTCCTTTGGGGGACTTGGGTCTAAAGATGGCTGGACCACTGTGCTTGCTAGGACCCCAAAAGGCAGGGCATGCTTAGAAAGTGCAATAAATAATACTTTAGAAGAATTCTCTTATAAGGATAACCCCAATTATATAACCGATATCCTGTATAAAATTTATACTGCAGCAGCCCAGAAAAGAAAGAGTGCAAGGGACAGACTCAGGTCCCTTGGACACTCTGTGACCTTTAAGATGTAATAATCAGGAGGATTATAATAATGGCAATAAGAATAGTTAGCGAATGGCTAAATTCCTGCTCAGGATGTGAAATAGCCATTGTGGATATGGGGCTTAGGTTGTTAGACGTGTTAGAACATGTGGAATTTGTCCACATACCAGTTATCATGGATCACAAATACCATGGTCAATTGGGAGAAAAGGACCACAATAAAATAGATATCCCAGAGGCAGATATAGGAATTATATCTGGCTCAGTTAGAAATCAGGAACATTTAGAAGTGGCAGAAGAGATCAGGAAAAAATGCAAGATAGTCATTGCCCTTGGGACATGTGCAACCCATGGGGGCATCCCCTCTCTTACAAATTCATTTACTAAACAAGAGACCTTAGAGAGGTATTATTCCACTGAGTCAACAGACATACCAGAAAAATATCCAGACGAGGACCTACCACCAATATTGGACTATTGTTATGCCCTAGATGAAAAGATCAAGGTAGACCTCAATTTTCCAGGATGTCCTCCTCATCCTGACCAGATATTCAAGGCCCTTATTTCAATAGTAAATGGAGATAAGGTAGAACTCCCAGAAAAAAGCGTGTGTGACACGTGTCCCACAAAAAGGTTAGGTAAGGGAAAGGTGGGTCGGTTGTCCAGATTTTTGACAAGACCAAAGGACATTGACTACACCAAGCCACTTAGTGAAATGAGGTGTTTTATAGAACAAGGTTATCTCTGCATGGGCCCAGTTACAAGGGCAGGTTGTGGTGGAGACAACCACATTCCCAGGTGTATTTCTGCCAGGGTACCATGCAGGGGATGCAATGGACCTGTTAAACATAATGGGAATCAACTCCTAGATATATTATCAGCCCTGGCCTCTAATGGAATCGATATTGACTCTTTGCCTGAATATGCATCACTCAATAGATTCTCTGGAGGTCATTTAAACCTTAGACCAAAACTTAATTTGTAGGAGGCCAACAATATGGGAAGGATTATAAATATAGCTCCCATTACCAGGATAGAAGGACATGCGTCCATTGTGATAAAATTAGATGATAATGGTAATGTGGAGGATTCAAAGGTCTATTTTAAGGCACTCAGGGGATTTGAAAAATTTGTAGAAGGGAAGCCCGCAGAAGAGCTCCCAAGGATAGTAAACAGGATATGTGGGATCTGCCCCTGGCACCACCATCTAGCATCAAACAAGGCAGTAGATAGGTGTTTTGGGGTTACTCCGCCCCCTGCAGGACAAAAATTAAGGGAGCTTATGCAAATAATCTCCCATGCAGAGGACAAACTCCTTCACTTCTTTTTCCTCGCAGCAGCAGACTTTGTCATTGGACCTGATAGTGACTACTCTGTTAGAAACGTAATTGGGATTGCAAAGGCAAATCCTGAGCTTGCGCAAAAGGTGGTCTCAATGAGGTTCAAGGCAAAGATGATCTTAGAAAAATTTGCTGGAAAGGCCATACACCCAGTTGCTGGAGTTGTTGGTGGATTTGCCAAACCAATGACTGAAGAGGATAGAAAAGATATCCTACAGGAGATGCAGAAGATCTTAGATTTTGCAATGTTTACCATTGATTTTGCTAAAAAAGACATCTTCCCAAAATATTTGGACATAGTACAAAATGTAGGTGTAATAAACACTGGCTATATTGGTACAGTTGATGGGGAAGGGGCTTTGAACTTATACGATGGCAACCTTAGGATAATGAAGCCAGATGGATCATATACTGACTTTGATCCCCAGGACTATACCGATTATATTGGGGAACACGTAGAACCCTATTCCTATGGAAAGATGCCATATGCAAAGTTCTGGAACGAAGGGTTTTCCCTTGACCTAGATGCCCCTAAAGGGATCTATCGCTCCAATTGCCTTGCAAGGATAAATGTATGTGACAAGATCAATACCCCAAAGGCACAGGCAGAACTTGAGGAGTTCAGGGAAAAATTTGGTAGGCCAGCACATGCAACACTATTATATCACTGGGCAAGACTCATTGAAGAAGTATATGCGTGTGAAAGGGCCATTGAGATATTAAATGACCCAAATATCACAGACCCAAATATAAGAACAGATGCAGAGCCAAGGGCAGGTCGTGGAGTTGGTTGTGTTGAGGCACCTAGGGGAACCTTGATACACGACTATACCACAGATGAAAATGGTCTTATTGTTAAGGCCAATATGATTGTTGGAACTACCCATAACCTTGGTCCAATAAACTTGAGTGTAAAACAGGCTGCAAAGACCTTGATAAAACAAGGTCACGTAGATGAAGGTATCTTAAATAAGGTGGAGATGGCAGTACGAGCATATGACCCGTGAATCTCTTGTGCAACACATCGCCTGGATGGCGGTATCCCAGTTGCCCTTACAATAATTGACAAACAGGGAAATATTGTAAAAGAAATGAAAAATTAATAATATTTAATCAATA
>JALWFY010000131.1 GCA_027013815.1 Desulfohalobiaceae bacterium
CAATAAAAAATAAAGAAAAAATTGTGATATCCTATCATTTGACCTTAATATAAAAACATGTTCATTTATGCAAAATTTATCAAAAGGAAAACCTTTTCCAAACATACTTTTTCTTCCAATATAAGCTCCATCTTTATAAATTAATACATCATAATCTCTTACAACACCCCGTTTCATCTTATTAAAATATTCATCAGAAATATATTTTACTTTGGAGAAATTGAAATTTCCTAATCCATTAATATTTTCGGCTCCAATACTTGGAACTCCTGTTTTTAAATTAGGATCTATTCCTCCTTTTGGTCTGGAACCTGATTCAATTTTTTCCAAAACTTCCCCTAATTTCACCTCCTCCCAATCCTCTTTTGCCTCCTCAATAAACCACTTTCTAAAAAGCGTTTCTGCCATTTGTTCTAATGTTTTGTTCTGGCGGTGCAGCAGGTCTATTTTGTCGTCAAGAGATGAAAGAACAGAGGCAATGGCTTTTTGCTCTTTTGTGTCTTCTGGAATAAAAATTTCAATATGTTCTAAATCTTTTTTAGAAATAGAACCAAAAACGGTTCCTCCCTCTGAATTTAAAACTTCTTTTTTTATATGATGTAATAAATAATATAAAAACAAGTTATTATCATTTTTTGATCTTAATGCTGCTAATCCTCTACCAATACAAATAATTTGATTAGCAATATTGATATCGCCAACAGGAGCTCTTACACTGAACAAAACCTCTCCTTTGTTTGCGACTTTTATTGGTTTTGAGCAATATGTGTCTATCTTTGGATACCTATAACCAAATGTTCTATTACCCTGAAGAAACGGTAAACCGTCTCCTTCTGTGTTATAAAATTCAGATTTTGGAGACTGTCCCATTGTAATTTCCACTATCATCCCCAACTTCACCTTCTTCCACCCTTTCGGTATTTTTTCAGTCATTTGATGCCTCTATTTTTTTACCTTCTTTGTATAAAGCAAAATCTGAAAACCCATTCTCATTAAATTCAAGATACAATCCTAATCTATAATTCAATCGCGTTGTAAAAGCCTCGAGTTTCCAAGAGTCAAAATCCTTATTGCTTCTGTTTGCTGATTTTTTAACTTCTATTACTAATAAATTATTATTGTTGTTCCCTCTTCTGTGAATTATTATGTCTGGATATACTGTTCTTTGTGTTATATCAGAAATTTCTACTGTTTGCTCTGCGGGAAGTTTCAATGTTTTTTTTACATAGTCTTCATTCTGCATCATTCTATTGTATTCACAATCAACATTGTAATCGGGGAAATATTTCTGTAAGTATTCTGCCAATTTGCGCGTAAGGGTTCTTTCGTTTATATCGTTTTCAAGCAAAAATTGTTCTTTGCAGATGAACTCCGATAATGCTTTTGTAAAGTCAATTCCTCTATAGCCTATTAGTTGAAGAAGTGATTCGCATAGAGTAGATAACATGTTTTCTATCACTCTACTACCTCCCAGTATCCTCCCCTGTCAGGGCCGACTCTTTTGATTTTTCCATCTCTTTTGAGTTTTGCAATATTCCACTCTATTCCTCTTCGTGTAAGTCCTGTTTTTTCCATCATCTCTTTTATGGTGATATAAGGATTTTCTTTTATTAATTCCATGATTTTCAGAGCATTTTTTTGGGTGGTTTTCTCCACAGTTTTCTCCACAGTTTTCTCCACAGTTTTCTCCACAGTTTTCTCCACAGTTGCTTCTTCTCCCTTAGGCGTAAGCGGAATGATGATTTTAAAGATGTCGCCTTCTATCAACTGCGGTTTTCCGCCTCTTGAGTATATTGGCGTGTATTTGAAAATATTCCTTACTCCGGAACCGAGCTCATCGGCTCTGCCTATTTCACGGAACACCCTGGCTATTTTGGGGTTTTTGGGAAAGGGTGTAAATTTCTGCGGTGTGATGTGTCCGAATCCGTATGCTCTGTTTGCGTTTTCGGTAACAACACGGTTTCTTTTTATTATCAACTTCGCAGGATAGGGGCTTGAATATTCTCTGTGGATTAAGATGTTGGTTATTACTTCTCTAAAAATCTTGTCTCTTAGAGAGAGTCTGTGGATGCCATCTTCAAGGTAGAAAGGATCCGGAAGGTGTTTTCTGATGAACTGCATTAATATGTCAAAAGCATCAATTAAGTTTGTATTTACAATTTCTCTGTCGTCATACCTGTCAATGTTTTCAATTCTTACGATGGCGTCTGTTTTGTAGTAGGCAAGGTTGGTATAGATTGCTTCGTCTTTGCCGAAAAGCAACAGAGCTCCAAGTGTAAATCCTTTCTTTCCCGTCGTTATGTCTTTCTGATAAAAACCGAGGCTTTTAAGCATTGTCAGGTTATCCATTTCCGGCAGAGGACTGTTGGGATTCCAGGCTTTTATCATGTTTTTAACTTTATCCATGGCAGCTTCGTTAAAATCCGAAAACACAAGGTACGGAATAACACTATTTTCCGAAAAACTTGCCTGCTTTCTCATGTAAAGCATGGCAACGGTGTCTGTATGGTTTGTTATGTCAAAGTCTCCGTCTTCGTTCCGGTCGTATATCCTTCCGTTGCATCTGTGAACCGTAGAGCTTTCCGGCACGGTGATCACGATGACGGTTTTTTCGTCAATGTTAATGTCTTCAATAAGTAAAGAAACGGGCGGGTTTATCTTTTGAGGGTTGTTTGCCGCGGTAACTATTTCTTTCTTTATTTTTGGCACATTTTCCGGATTGACTCCCACAATCTGTCCGCTGTCTTTTATTCCAAGGAGAATGTGGCCACCTATGCGGTTTAAAAAAGCACAGATCGTATGATAAACATCCTTATTAACCGCATTTTTGCTTTCTTTAAACTCAATGTTTATGCATTCGCCGATTTGCAGAAGCGTTCTAACATCCTGTTCGGTCATTTACTTTTCCTGTAATGGTGTTAAATCTATCTTTTCAAAGTTTTCAAGGATAAGTCTGTTTAGTCTTTCTTCTTCCTTCATCTGTTCTAAAAACTCAGCTTTTAACTTTGTAAATCTTTCTTCAAAATTGAAATCATCCTCTTCTTCAGGAAGTCCTACATAACGTCCTGGTGTTAATACATAGTCAAGTTCTCTAACCTCATCAATAGTAGCTG
>JALWFY010000132.1 GCA_027013815.1 Desulfohalobiaceae bacterium
CTACAACCCACAAATCTTTAAGGGGGCCGAGGGGTGGTTTTATCTTGAGTTCAAAGGAATTAGGTAATAAATTGGATTCTCAAATATTTCCTGGAATTCAAGGTGGACCACTTATGCACATTATAGCCGCCAAGGCAGTAGCCTTTAAAGAGGCCATAAGTCATGACTTTAAGGAATATCAGACACAGGTATTAAAGAATGCCAAGGCAATGGCCAAGGCACTTATGGAAGCTGGATTTGATTTAGTGACCAATGGAACGGATAACCATTTAGTCTTAATAGATTTGCGCAATAAAGGTCTTACAGGCAAGGAAGCAGAACAAGTTTTGGAAAAAGTAGACATTACTGTAAATAAAAATGCAGTACCCTTTGAAGACAAACCAGCCAAAATAACCTCAGGTATAAGGATGGGGAGTCCGGTAATTACCACACGGGGGATGAAGGAACAAGATGTATATCAAATAATAGACTGGGTGGTCCAGAGCCTGGAATGTAGAGATAATGAAACAGCTTTGGCAAAGATCAGGAGAAAGGTGAGGGAGTTTGCAATGCAATTTCCACTATATACCCCATCACCCAAATATATATCAAAAACCCCCCATATTCAGCAACAAGAATTGGCTATGATCTAACATAAAAGAAGGGGCCTTAGAGGTAAAAAGATCCACTATGGCCCTTCTTTTATCTCTTTGTTTTATCTTATTTTATTTTTTCCATATATCTCAGGAATTCATTTCCAGATGACATAATTATTGTTGAATTTTCATCAATGCTGTTTTTATAGGCTTCAAAAGACCTGATTAAATCAAAGAATTTTTCATCCTGCTTATATGCCTGTGCGTATATGGTAGTGGCATTGGCATCCCCTTCACCTTTGATTATCTCGGCTTTTTTATTGGCCTCAGCTAATAATATTGCCCTTTCCTTTTGCGCCTTTGCCTTTATTATTGCAGCTTGTTCGTACCCTTCAGACCTATACATTTTGGCCTCTCTTTCCCTTTCTGATCTCATCCTGGCATAGATTGCCTTTTGATTTTCTGGGGGGAGGTCTGTCCTTTTTATCCTCACATCAATTACTTGTATGCCATATTTTTTGAGTTCTTTTTTTACGTCTTGTGTGACACTCTTCATGATTTCACTTCTCTTTGATGAAACAATATCAATTAATTGGTATCTACCAAGGGCAACACGCAACTCTGAATATACGATGTCGTCTAGCCTTGCCAATCCACCTGAGATGGTCACTGCTGTCCTGTAAAAACGTAAGGGATCATATATCCTCCAACGGGTATAATTATCCACTACAAGGGTCTTTTTATCTTTTGTTATTACCTCTGCAGGTGGAGAATCATATTCTAATATCCTGTGGTCAAACTTTTTTACCTGTTGTATTAAAGGAATTTTAAAATGGAGTCCTGGTCCTACAGCATCACCTACAGGCTTCCCAAGTTGCAATACTATTGCCCTTTGGGTCTCGTCTACTGTATAAAAGGATTGGGATATCCCAATCAATATTAAAATTATTACAATGAAAACTCCGCTGTATTTATTCATGAACAACTCCTTATTTTTGTTTTTGTAGATTAAAGAGCGGTAGGGCCTTGTTGCCAATAGATTTAGAGATAATAATCTTGTTTTTTACTTTCTTTAGTACATCTTCCATTGTCTCTAGGTACAGTCTCTTCCTGGTTACTACTGGGGCCTTTTTATATGCATTTAATAATTTTAAAAATCTACTTGCCTCTCCTTGAGCCATCCTGATTTTGGTTTCCTTATACGCCTCTGCTTGGTTTACAATTAGGGCTGCCTTTCCCCTGGCCTTGGGGATGATTTCATTCCTATAGGCCATTGCCTGATTGATTAGCCTGCTTTTGTCTTCTTTGGCCGAGGCCACATCCTTAAAAGCATCTAAGACCTCTTTTGGTGGGTGTACGTCTTGGAGTTTTACTGCAATTACCTTGATACCACTTTGATAAGTATCTAATATCTTTTGTAAGAGAGCTTGTGCTTGGTTTTGGATCTCAAATTTTTCCGTAGTGAGTACTGCGTTTATTTGATTATTTCCAATTATTGCCCTCATGGATGCCTCTGCAGCATCCTTGACAGTCTTAAAGGGATTACTGATATTAAATAAATAAGAATAAGGGTCTTTTATCTTATATTGCACAATAAATTGGACATCCACTATGTTTTCATCTCCAGTTAACATCAGGGATTCTTTTGGAACAGCCCTATAGGTGTCTACCCCTGTGCCGTAGTATGTGCTTCTAAAGCCGATCTCTATTCTTTTTATCTGGGTAACGCTTGGAGTGAGTACTGTTTCAATTGGGTATGGGATGTGGAAGTGAGGCCCTGGGCCTGTAATCCTGTTAAATGCACCAAATCGTTTTACAACACCTACTTGGTCAGGGTTTACTATATAAAATCCACTAGCTAGCCACAGCAAGATTAGTATGAGCACGATGATTTTGATTCCATTTCCTTTTAGATTGTCAAAAAAAGGAATTTTATCTTTTAGTTCAGAGAGGTCAGGGGTAGGTGTTTTTTTCGACTTGCTAAATTTTTCCTTATTTTCTTCTAATTTATCCCAATCCCAATTCATGTGTCCTCCTGTTTAAATATTTTACTGCAAATTAATAATCTAGGGTTATAGTATAACTTACATATGGAATTCATACTCCAAATATGTCAAAACCTCAAGTTGTGTTAGGTTAAGATTTTATGTCCCATTTTTTTGTTAACCTTGTCATTTTAGGTGATAGAAGTTATTAATAAATAAATAAACCATAAGAATAAGGAGGATGTATTATGCGACCGATAAAAAGAGATATTTTTAGGGCATATGATATCAGGGGAATAGTTGATAAGGATTTTGATGAAGAGTGGGTTGAGGTATTTGGCAAGGCGTGTGGAACTTATTTTTTAGAGAAAGGTTATAATAAATGTGTAGTTGGTATGGATTGTAGGCACTCATCTTCCCCGTATCAACAGGCCATTATAAAAGGACTAGTTTCAACGGGTATGGATGTTGTAAAGCTCCCTATGGTTCCTACTCCAGTTTTTTATTTTGGTGTGAAACACCTAAATCTCCATGCTGGTGTTATG
>JALWFY010000133.1 GCA_027013815.1 Desulfohalobiaceae bacterium
TCTCTGGGATATCCTTCCATTTGAACCTTGTAGTTTCCAGCACTTCTTGGACCAGTGTACTTAATGGATAAAGTTGTAATTTTTGATCTTCTTGTTTTTCAGTAGATGAAAATTCAATAAGAGCCTTTATCTTTTTTATTCCATTATTTACTGATTTTTCAAGATTTTTTAATATAGATTTATGGGATTTTGGAAAATCCAATTTTTGTAAAAGTTGCACTCCACCACTAATTGAAGTCATTGTGTTGTTTAGGTCATGGATCAAACCTTCTGTCATTTCTCCGAGTGCCCGCATCTTTTCACTGTGGCTTAATAGTTCTTGTATCTTTCTCTGTTCTGTTAGATTTTTAATCATTAGTATAATTGATTTTTTTTTGTTAATAACAGTTGAGCGGCAGATAATTAAACACGGAAATGTAGTCTTGTCCCTCCTTAGAATATTTGTCTCAATCTCAATATTTTTTGGGGCCACATGGTTTGAGGAATCTAAGATCTCCCTTAATTTTTCCACTACATAGTCTCTTTTAGATGCAGGAAATAATAGCTCTAACCCCTTTCCAATCATCTCTTTGTCCAACCATCCGATTTCTGTTTCACAAGCTGTATTCCAGAATATAACTCTAAGTAGACGGTTTGCAATTATAATTGGATTAGGCACCAATGTTTGGATGGCTTGGAGCTTGTCTTGAGCAGATTCTTGTGCGTGTTGCAATGTTCTGAGCTCACTCAAGTCCTGTCCTATTGATATACCTCCTTTTATTTCTCCTCCAAGGCTAAGGGCAGAATGATACCATTCAAAGGGGAGTATTTTGCCTGTGCCAGTTCGGTTTTCTGTAATACAATAATCTAACATTTGTCCTTGTAAGATCTTTTCAAATATTTTTTTAAATCTTTCTTTAGGCGCTCCTACTGGAAATAGGTCTATAAATGGAGAACCTAATACTTTATTTTTTCCTAAGCTAATTAATATCTCGGCACTGTGATTAAAATAAGTAATATTCCCATTTATATCCCATTCTACTACAGCTAAAGGGATTATTTCCATTAAATTTTTTACTCTATCAGTTAAATATGATATTTTTTCATTTCTATCTACCATTGTCTGATGTAGGCTTTCAACATGTAAAAGGATTTCCTTCCACATATTTTCTTGAAGCCTTCTCTCTTCTACACTTTGGGTTATATCTCTTGATATGTGTAGAAAAAGTTTTTCTCCATTTTCTCCAGTTAATGGATATACATGTATTTTAAAATGTTTTATGTTACCATCTACCACTACATCACTATTAATAATTGTGGCAGTCTTACCAGTGGACATAGATTCAAATACAGGACATTCACAGGTAAATTCCAGACAGATTTTATTGCAATGGTATAATACATCATGACATGGTTTCCCAATTATATCTGTTAAGCCCACAGAATGATTCTTTAAAAATACTTTGTTGGCATCTAATATTTTTAAATCATGAGATAATACCGATATCTCTTCTTTAAATCCATTTATTAGAGAATATGCTAAATATTTATTTGCATTCATGTTATTAACTCAGTGCATAATTTAGTGCACAGTACACGACATACATGGATCAAAAGACCTTATAATATGATATACTTCTATGGGATTATCTGGAGAATCTAACCTTGTGCCTATTAATGCTTGTTCTAATGGTCCTGGCTGATCTAGCTCGTCCCTAGGAGACATATTCCATGCAGAGGGAGTAATTATCTGATAGTTTTGAATTCTTTTGGATTCTATTTTAACCCAATGGCCAAGACAGCCCCTTGCTGCTTCTGTAAGTCCTATACCTATATCTTTGTATCTATTGGACAAGGAAGAATAAAAGGGCTTGCCCGGATCGATTTTTTGGATCCAGGTTGAGAGTTTTTGTGTTAAAAGGGTCATTTCTCTGAGCCTTGCAAACATCCTAGTAAATGCAGATGGGCCCATAAGCCTCATGGTATCCATAATAAGGGGCTCATTAGAAATAATCATCCTTGCCAGTGGTCCTACTTCAACGGTTTTTCCCATGTATCTTGGGGCCTTAGTCCATGAATAAGTGTTCTTTTTTCTGGAAAAAGGAACAGTGACCCCTGAGAGGGGGTGTCTTGAGGTCATTGCATCCCTAAAAAATGAGTGGGCAATGTGTTCTTGGATAAGGGATTGATCAAATTCCATTGTACGTCCTGATTCATTATACCCTGCCTTTATCCACTTAGTTCCATTTTCCATTTCAAATGAACCGTAGCTCAAAAATCTATTTGGGCCTATTCCCAATCTATCTAAACCTGCCTTCATAGAAAATTTAAAAAATATTCCTATATCTGATGAACCATGTAAAGGGTGTTGGAGCCATTCTTCTAATCTGTCAAATGTGTCTATGTCCAACCATTCTTCTAAGGGACATTTTAATAGGTCCTGTTCCAAAAAGCTCTGAAATTCTTGAAGTACCCCTATGGCCCTGGTCTTTGTGCTTAGATTCATTGTAGAGGTTGTCCCTGCTGGATGGATTGCAAGGGTATTTGGCCACTTGCCTCCAACTAATCCCATGATTTCCAGCATACTCTGCCTTGCCTTTAAGGCCTTAAGTACAGATATGCCCTTCATTGTTTTAAAACGAGGGAGTATTTCATTATAGATAGATAATTTCTTGTATTTTTCGTTTGTCATGTCTGGCCCAAATAAAAAGTAGAAATGGGTGAGATGACTCATTACAACCTCAGTTCCTAAGATCAGGTTTTTCATAAGGTATCCGTTTTCAGGAATATTTGTACCCATGGACATTTGAAGGGCCTTTGCAGCAGCTACACTGTGGGACACACTGCATATACCGCAGATCCTAGGGGTGATCACCAGGGCATCCATTGGTTCCCTGGAATTCATTATTCTTTCAAATCCCCTAAATAATATACCTGAACTCTGGGCGTCTATTACCGTATTATCTTCAATGGTGAGTTTTACCCTAAGGTCTCCTTCCAATCTATTAACAGGGTCCAGGACTAATATTCTCTTCATGTATTTCTTCCTTTATTTTAGGGTACTTGCTTAAAAGAAACTGCGTTTTTTTTAAGCCTTTCAGGACATGCTG
>JALWFY010000134.1 GCA_027013815.1 Desulfohalobiaceae bacterium
TTCTAATCTCTTTTTTGTTTATCTTTCCAACACTGGTCTTTGGTATTTGGTCAACAATCTCTATCTTATCAGGTACTCCATATTTTGGAATGGTCCCGTCTTCCACAAATTTATTGAAATGGGCCTTTAATTCCTCCTCTCCAATCTTGTCTTTAAAATCTTCATGTAGTACTACTAGGGCAAATGGTCTCTCACCCCATTTTTCATCTGGAACTCCAATTACAGCAACTTCACTAACTGCCTCATGTTGACTTAAGATATCTTCAAGTTCTAAAGAGGATATCCATTCTCCACCTGTTTTAATAACATCTTTTAACCTATCAGTTATTTTTAGATATCCTTCTTCATCAATATATCCAATGTCTCCAGTGTGGAGCCATCCACCTTCCCACAATTCCTCACTTTTTTCTGGATTTTTTAAATACCCCTGGGTAAGCCATGGGGCCCGTACTACCACTTCTCCAGTGGTCTTCCCATCGTGGGGTAGGGGATTGCCCAATGGATCTACAATATCTAATATTACATTTGGCACAGGGATGCCAGTCCTACACCTTATAGGCACTTGTTTATCTATGTCCCAATCTACCATATGGGGTTTGAGCAAGGCAGCAGTAAGCAAGGGACAGGTCTCAGACATACCATATGCAGATGTAATATTTATATTATACTTTAGTGCCTCTTTACACAGTCCCTGAGGTAAGGCAGAGCCTCCAATAACAACCTTCCAGTTTGATAGATTGATTTGTTTAATAATAGGGCTAGTTACTAACATATGAATTATAGTTGGTACACAATGGGAAAAGGTGACTTTTTCTTGTAATACTAGTTTTAATATCATTTCTGGATCATATCTTCCTGGATAGACCTGTTTTGCACATATCCAGGTAAACATATAAGGCATGCCCCAGGCATGTACATGGAACATAGGGGTTAAGGGCATATAAATGTCCTTGTTATCAACGCGCATTCCATTTCCCATGGTGCATAGGGCAGAAATCAAACCATATGTGTGGAGTACTATTTGTCTGTGACTATAATAAACTCCCTTAGGAAGGCCCGTAGTCCCTGTGGTGTAGAAGGTAGTGGCCATGGTGTTTTCATCAAAATCAGGAAAATCATATTCTTCCCCTTGATCTTTGATGAGTTCTTCATATTCACCAGCTAGGTCTAAGGATGTAGATGGGGCTTCAGTTTCATCAGTGAGTAGTATAATCTTTTTTACGGTCTTTAATTGGTCTTTAACTGATTCAAGCATGGGCAAGAAATCAGAATTTACTAAGATTACATCGTCTTCAGCATGGTTAATTGTATATAGGAGTTGCTCTGGGGACAGACGGATATTAATGGTGTGAAGTATTGCCCCCATCATGGGTACAGCAAAAAAACATTCTAAATATCTGTGACTATCCCAATCCATGACTGCAACTACATCTCCTTCTTTTACACCTTGAGTCTTGAGCATATTGGCGAGCTGATTAACCCTTTTTGCGAAATCTCTATATGTATATCTCAACTTGTCTCTATATACTATTTCTTGGTTTGGGTTATAAGTTAGAGGGAATTTTAACAGGTTTTTGATAAGTAATGGAAAAGAATAAGCAGAGGGCGTCCTTGGGATCTTTTTTACAGGCATACAAACCTCCTTTTGTAAGTTTGTTTTTATTGTCTTACTTTTATAATCATACCATGATGACCGACCGGTATGTGTTATATATTATGCGTTATATTTTAATTTTATTCTTTATCCCAAAAATTTTTTTTAGTCTACATGATTTTGTAATACTGTTTAAAAAAATTAAGGGAGGGAGATAATAGGATTTTAATTATTAAAGATATATGAGAACTAAGACAGGGGCCCGATGAGGAACTTATAGATAATAAATATAAGTTTTATATAATTTTTCCCTCAAAAATTTTATGTATATAATTTATTGGTTTTTATGTATTTATTTTTTTTATTTTTTATTATAAAGGGGTTGTTCTTAAAAATACTTGTAAAAACTGAAATTTAATATGGTGTTTATTTGTATAAATATAAAAAAAAATGGCATAAGCTTTTTAAAATTGAAAAATTTGCTTGTTTGACAGTATATTATGGTTTGTGTATTAAACTAAATCTATAGCCTAGAGATAAAATTATGATATCCTGAAGGGGAGCACTGGAAAAAATGGTAAAGTACTGAATGTAAAAGGGAGTAGTCAGTAAACTTCTTGGCCCGATGCCCAAGATTTAGAAACCAAAAACTAAAATATAACGTGGGGTAAGGAAGTGATGAGTTATTTAAAGATTCACGATCCAGAAATATGGAAGGCAATTTCCCTAGAGGAAAGAAGGCAACGTGAGACCATTGAGTTGATTGCCTCTGAAAACTTTACTTCTCCAGGGGTTAGAGATGCAGCTGGTAGTTGTTTGACCCATAAATATGCAGAGGGTTATCCTGGAGAAAGGTATTATGGTGGTTGTTTTAATGTGGACATTGTAGAAGATTTAGCAAGGGAAAGGGCCAAGGCAATATTTGGGGCTAGTTACGCAAATGTCCAGCCACATTCAGGTTCTCAGGCAAATATGGCAGTATATGCAGCGCTTTTAAATCCAGGGGACACTATCTTAGGTATGAACCTATCCCATGGAGGGCATTTAAGTCATGGGAGTAAGGTGAATTTTTCGGGAAGGATTTATAGGAGTGTCTCCTATGGGGTAAACAGGGATACTCAGTTAATAGATTTTGAACAGGTGAGAGAACTTGCCCATAATTATCGTCCAAAATTAATCATAGCTGGTGCAAGTACCTATCCTAGGATAATTGAATTTGAGAAATTTAGAGAGATCGCAGATGAGGTAGGTGCTTATTTTATGGTAGATATGGCGCATATTGCAGGGATAGTGGCAGCCAAACTACATCCAAACCCAGTGAAGTCTGCGCACGTGGTGACATCTACAACCCACAAATCTTTAAGGGGGCCGAGGGGTGGTTTTATCTTGAGTTCAAAGGAATTAGGTAATAAATTGGATTCTCAAATATTTCCTGGAATTCAAGGTGGACCACTTATGCACATTATAGC
>JALWFY010000135.1 GCA_027013815.1 Desulfohalobiaceae bacterium
ATTAAAAGGGATTGGGGGGCAACTGCCTCGATCCTTGTTTCCATAATCAGGGAAAAGAATATTGAAATTAATTCAGAGGAAGCCACAGTAATAGGGATGGGAATATACGAGGATACTGGTAGCTTTTTGTTTTCTTCAACTACCCACTATGACCTAATAGCAGCGGCCTGGTTAAGGAAAAAGG
This sequence comes from Desulfohalobiaceae bacterium, assembly GCA_027013815.1. Lineage (GTDB taxonomy): Bacteria > Desulfobacterota > Desulfovibrionia > Desulfovibrionales > Desulfothermaceae > Desulfothermus. Next base: position 185 of record JALWFY010000135.1, read on the forward strand.
GGATGGATGTTGGGCTTATTTCAGATTTTATGCACAAGGATCTAGATGCCAAGCAGGTCTCGTTGTTGAATACTCTATTAGAGTCCATACAAACTCATAATATTAATGGAATAGAGGTACATATAGCAAAGATTTCCACTGATGAGTATGTAAAAGATTTTGCAGTGGTGGTGCATAAGCTAATAGAGATGGAAGGGATTTCCCTCATGTTTGTATTGGCCAGGATGCAGGACCGGATACACGTAATAGCAAGGAGTAAATTTCCAAATGTAGATGTGGGGAAGATATGTTCTTCCCTAGGTGGGGGTGGGCATCCATATGCTGCTTCAGCCACTATTAAGGATAAGACCTTGTCTCAGGTAGAAGATGAACTTTTTGGACTCTTGTACTCTCATATAAACCCAGAGATAAAGGTCTCTTTTTTAATGTCTTCTCCTCCAATTTGCGTAAATGCAGATGAGACCCTCACAAAGGCTGCAGATATTATGACCCATTATGGACTAAAGGCAGTACCTGTATTGGATGTGCATGATGGTAGGTGTATAGGGATCCTAGAGCATCAGATTGCGGAAAAAGCCAGTTCCCATGGACTGGGCAATTTGCCTGTTACTGAGTATATGAGGTCCAATTTTTCAGGGGTACAGTCAAAGGACAATTTATATAAGGTAATGGAGATTATAATAGAGCAGCGTCAAAGACTGGTACCTGTGATTGAAAATAACAGGGTAATTGGAGTGGTGACTAGGACAGATCTCATAAATTGGATGGTTGAAGAACCAGCAAGGATACCTGAAACATTTTTGCCTGAAAAGAGGCAGGAGAAAAATATTAGGTCCCTTATGAAAAACAGACTCCCAAGCGAGATATTTTCCCTCTTAAGACTTGCAGGGGAATTGGCAGAGGAGATGGGATATAATGTATATACAGTTGGAGGATTTGTAAGGGATATATTGCTCTCAAGGCCCAATCTAGACATAGATTTAGTGGTAGAAGGAGATGGAATATTATTTGCTAGACGTTTGGCCAAAAAACTAGGGGGAAGGATTAGGGCCCATAAAAAGTTTAGTACTGCAGTAGTGATACTCCCAGATGGGAAAAAGATAGACGTGGCCACAGCGAGATTAGAATATTACGAACATCCTGCTGCACTCCCCACTGTGGAACTTTCTTCTATAAAACTAGACCTTTTTAGACGAGATTTTACTATAAATGCCCTAGCTATAGAACTAAATCCAGGTAAGTTTGGAAGATTAGTGGATTTTTTTGGGGGACAAAAGGATATTAAGGAGAAAAAGATAAGGGTGCTTCATTCTTTGAGCTTTATAGAAGACCCTACTCGGATCCTTAGGGCAATTAGATTTGAACAGAGGTATGGTTTTTCCCTAGGTGTCCAGACCAAGAAGCTGATTAAAAATGCATTAAAATTAGATATGTTGTCTAAATTGTCAGGGAGCAGGATATTTCATGAAATAAAGCTTATTCTAGAAGAGGAAGACCCTCTGGTATGTCTTAAGAGAATGGATTCCTTTGATCTATTATATCTCATTCATCCTATTTTAAAATTGAACAAAAAAAAGAAAGAAGTGCTAGAAGAGACCAAGAAGGTCTTGGATTGGTATGCCCTGTTATATACCTCTCCAATACCAGAGAAATGGCTGGTATATTTTCTTGCGCTCACACTTGAAAGCACAGAAGAAGATATTATTTCCCTGGGAAAGAGGTTAAATCTTTCAAAGACCATAAAGGAGCATATTGTTCTAATCAAATCGTATTTAGGAGAAGTTAGGCAAAAGTTATATGAGAATCAGAAAACACAGGGACCGCTTAGCGAAATATATTTTATCTTATCTCCTGTGCCCATTGAAGGGATATTGTTTATTATGGCATCGTGTAAACTGGAGAAGGTAAAAAAAATCATATCACTGTATTTAAGCAAGTTAAAAGATATAAGAGTAGAGATAACAGGAAACGATTTAAAAGAGATGGGTATTCGTCCTGGACCAGTGTATGGACAAATATTAAAGGAAGTTTTAAGGGCAAAGATAGATCATCCCGCACTACACCGAGAGGCTCAACTTGAACTTGCAAGAAAATTAGTTGAAAAATTAAGATGAATAAGATAACGGGATGATGTTTTGAGTATGTATATGAAGTTGCTTTTTTAGGAATTTGTTAGTAAGAAAATAGACCAATTCAAATAATTGACGTTTAAGATGTGAGGGATATTCTTCATTTGCATAAGGATAAATATATTTTTTAGAAAAAACGTAAAGGGAGGGTTAAAATGAAAAAAAAGATTGTTGTGTTGTTACTGGTGCTTATGGGACTTAGTACCATGGCCATTGCAAAAAAAAGGACTATTGTGTTTGCTGTAGACGCCACTTGGCCTCCAATGGAGTTTGTGAATCAGCACAAACAGATAGTTGGTTATTCAATTGATTATATGACTGCTGCTGCAAAGGAGGCAGGGTTTATCCCTGTGTTTAAAAATGTTGCATGGGATGGGATATTTGCAGGCCTTGCTGGGGGAAATTATGATGCAATTTGTTCTTCTGTGAGCATTACTAAGGAGAGAAAGAAGGCAATGGATTTTAGTATCCCATATTATAAGGTAAGACAGGCCCTTGTAGTTAGAAAGACCAGTAATGCCAAATCCTTGTCTGATTTAAAAGGTAAAAAAGTTGGAGCTCAGATCGGGACTACTGGATATTTTGCAATTCAGAAAGTTTCTGGTGTAATCGCAAAGTCATATGATGAAATAGGGTTGGCAATGCAAGACCTTGCCAATGGGAACTTAGATGGGGTTGTATGTGATGATCCAGTAGCAGCTAATTATGCAAGGCAAAAGAAGGGGTTTAAAGATAAATTAAAGATTGCAAGTATAATAGAGACAGGAGAAGCAGAATATTATGGGATAGCAGTAAAAAAAGGTAATAAAGAGGTCTTGGACCTAATAAATAAGGGTATTAAGGCGGTTAAAGAAAAAGGGATAGAGAAAAAGCTAATTAAAAAATGGATTAAGTAGAGTCAGCAAAGTGGTTGATTAGTTAAAATATGAGGGAAGTACATGGAGGAAAAACAAAGAGCTGAGGTGAGGATCGAGGTAACAGACGGTGCTGCTATTCCCACAGAAAAGGACAGAGGGTTACTTTCTGCGTGGAGGATTGCCTTTTTTGGATCAATAGCCCTTGTAATTGGTTTATGCATATATAAGCCACATCCCTATTTGGATATCCTAGAGTTTGTACCTGATGGTATAAGGGTTACCTTTGAGGTGACTATTATTTCCATAATACTTTCGTTTTTTGTTGGCATGTTAACTGGCCTTGGGAGGATATCTAAAAACAGGGGTATAAATCTCATTGCTTCCACTTATATTGAGGTAATAAGGGGGATTCCTTTATTAGTTCAGTTGTTCTATATCTACTATGCAGTGGGTAGCTTTACGAGGATTCCCCCTTTTTTTGCAGCAATACTTGCCATGACCATTTGTTATGGTGCTTATATGGGTGAGGTGTTTCGTGCAGGCATTGAGTCTATTGATCCAGGTCAAACAGAAGCTGCAATGTCTTTGGGATTTAATAAAAGGCAGACGATGTTTTATGTGATCCTTCCCCAGGCAATGAGGACAATTTTGCCTCCTGTGGGAAATGAATTTATTGCTTTACTTAAGGATACTTCGTTGGTTTCAATAATTGCAGTAGCGGATTTGCTCAGAAGGGGTAGAGAATATGCTACCTCTACATTTAATTATTTTGAAACCTTTACAATGGTTGCCTTGATTTATTTGATAATTACTTTACTACTTTCTAAATTTGTAAGTATAATGGAAAAGAAGATGACGCCTTATGAATAAAAAAGATCCAATAATACAAATTGAACACGTATATAAATATTTTGGTCCATTTTTGGCCCTAGAGGATATTAATTTACAAGTAGATAAACAAGAACGTATAGTCATAATAGGGCCTAGTGGGTCAGGTAAATCCACTTTACTCAGGACGATTAATCAATTGGAGAAGGTATCCTCAGGTAGGATAGTAGTAGATGGTGAAGAAGTTACAGATCCTGATGTAGATATGAATAAGGTAAGAATGGGCCTGGGGATGGTTTTTCAAAACTTTAATCTATTTCCCCACAAGACTGTTTTGGAAAATCTTATCCTTGCTCCGATAAAATTAAAGGGAATGGATAAGAATGAGGCAGAAGAGATCGCATATTCTCTTTTAGAAAAAGTGGGGATAAAGGACAAGGCCCATAATTATCCAAAACAACTTTCAGGGGGACAACAACAAAGGGTTGCTATTGCCAGGGCCTTGGCAATGAATCCAAAGATTATGCTATTTGATGAACCAACATCTGCACTAGACCCTGAGATGATTGGGGAAGTATTGGATGTTATGACCAATTTGGCTAAAGAAGGTATGACTATGATAGTGGTAAGCCATGAAATGGGTTTTGCCAGGGAAGTTGCAGATAGGGTGGTGTTTATGGATAGTGGTAAGATACTTGAAGTGGGGACACCTGAACATTTCTTTACTAATCCTTCCCATCCTAGGACAAAGAAATTTTTGAGTCAGATACTGTAGGTGTTAGAATGCGTGTATCTGTAATTGGAGCTTCAGAGTGTTGTCCTACCATTTACAATGAGGCTGTTGCATTGGGACGTCTCCTTGCTAAGGAAGGCTATACAGTGATTTGTGGTGGAAGGGGTGGTGTTATGGAGGCCATTGCCCAGGGAGTGGCAATGGTAGGGGGAGTTACCATTGGGATCTTACCAGGACGGGATACAAAAGAGGCAAATAAATATATTACCTATCCAGTAGCAACTGGCCTTGGAGAAATGAGGAACTTTTTAGTAGTATTAAATGGAGATATAGTGGTTGCTGTATCTGGAAGATATGGGACCCTGTCTGAGATCGCCCTGGCAAAGAAAATCGGCAGGCAAGTTATTGTGTTGGGGAGATGGAAGGAGTTGGATGGAGTTATTCCCGCCAGGGATCCAAAACATGTAATAAAGCTTATAAAAGAGATGAGAGAAAAAGATAAGATCTAATATGATTATTAATAAAGCTATTTAATGATATGGATATAAATTTGGGGAGAGACTGGTCATGAAGAGACTGTGGGCGCCATGGAGGATAGAGTATATACTTGGTCCTAAGCCCGATGAATGTGTGTTTTGCATAAAAGATATTCATGGAGAAGATGAAGAGAGATTAATTTTGTGGAGAGGAAAATTTTGTTTTGTCATAATGAATAAATTTCCGTATAATACAGGGCATATAATGGTCACTCCTTATAGACATGTACAATCATTGGAAGAATTAGATGGGGATGAGATGCAAGAAATGATGCAAACCATGTCTAGTTGTGTTAGAATATTAAAGCAGGTCTTTAGGCCTGATGGCATAAATATAGGTTTAAATATTGGAGAAGTAGCAGGGGCAGGGATAAAAGAACATCTCCATTTTCATTTGGTGCCTAGGTGGAAGGGCGATCATTCGTTTGTGGCTATATTTTCAGATACCATGGTCTTACCTGAACAATTAAATTCTACTTATAAAAAACTGGTACCTTTTTTTGAGTCAATGTAAGAATTAGGTTATATTTTTATAAACCAATATAATATAGGAGAGATAGCATATGAGATTTATAAAATTAATTTTATTTTTAGTATTGTTTTTATGTGGAGTGGTATTTTTTATACAAAATTCTATATTTATAACATATAAGATAGCATTGAAGTTTAGCCTTTTTGGATATGACCTTAGTAGTGGTCCAATACCCTTATATCTTTATTTACTCACTGCGTTTGGCCTTGGTGCCATAATATCCTTCTTATATTTACTTGGGGAAAAATTGCGTCTCAGTGCTGAGATAAAGTCTTACAGATCTCAAATTGCAAAATTAGAAGAAGAATTAGAATCTCTTAGACCAGAAGATGAAGGGGAAGAAGAAGTGGAAGAAACAGAAGAATAGATATGGTCTTGTTATGATCTAGTGTAATCTTTTAGATTATGTTATATGTTCATATCCTTACAACACGATAAGATACAAATAAATTTAGAGTGATAAATTAACCTGAGTTTGTCAAAAGACAAATTCAGGTTAATTTATATAAAAGGCTGGAAATGACTAAAGAGAAAAAACTTACTCCAATGCTCCAGCAGTACTTAGAGATTAAAAAACAATATCCTGATGCCCTTGTTTTTTTCAGGATGGGGGACTTTTATGAACTTTTTTTTGAGGATGCCAATGTTGCTTCAAAAGAGTTACAAATAGCTCTTACATCGAGAAATCCAAGAGATGAAAACCCTGTACCCATGTGTGGAGTCCCGTACCATGCAGTTTCCGAATATCTCAAGGTCTTATTGGAAAAAAATTATAAAGTGGCTATTTGTGAGCAAATAGAGGACCCAAAAAAGGCAAAGGGACTGGTAAAAAGGGCAGTCACAAAGGTACTTACCCCAGGTACAGTTGTAGAGGATCTGAACCTTGATTTAAAATCAAATAATTTTCTCGGTGCAATCTATTACAATAAATCCAACAAGATGGGAGCATTTTCTTGGTTGGATTATTCCACAGGGGATTGGCTTGGGTATTACTCAAAAGAAAAAAATGACCTATGGAAATGGGCATCAAAGGTTTCCCCTTCTGAGATCCTGTGTGCCCAAGGAGATAAGGTGCCATCGGAGTTTTCCTATCTTAAGTCCAGGACCACATTTTTGCCTAGGCTCATGTTTGATTACAAAAGAGCTAAGACCTATCTTAAGGATTCGTCTTTAGGAGAAAATGTATTTTTGCCCCAGGTAGAAGCAAGTAGGGAGCTCACTGTTGCTTGTGGGACTCTTTTTTTATATCTTACAAAGACCCATAATCAGAGTTTTTCCCATATTAAACCTATTAGGATTATTAACCTTGACGAATTTCTAATAATCGATGAATTGTCTGAAAAAAATCTTGAGTTGTTTCATACCCTTGATGGTTCAAAAGGGCGTGGGACCCTTATTCACCTCTTGGATGAAACTTCTACCCCAATGGGTGGTAGATTTTTATGTAATCGGCTTAAATATCCTTTAAGGGACCTTTCAAAAATCCTTAAAGAACACCAAGTAATAGATTTTTTTTTGAATAACCAGGCTATCTTGGATGGGTTAAGGGATTTTCTTAATGGAATAAGTGATATTGAACGTTTAATAAATAGGATTTTTTTAAATAGGGCAACCCCTAGGGATTTTTATTGGCTAAAGACAAGCCTTTGTGGATTTCCCAATTTATACGATATATTCTCAGGTTGTGATTTTCTCCCTAATCCTTTAAAGGAAATTATTGAAAATTGGGATCCATTAGAAGATCTTTATACTTTATTAAATAGGTCTATTAAAGATAATCCTCCTCACCTTGTTACAGAAGGGGGACTGTTTAAACAAGGATATAATACAGACCTAGATGAACTCATTGAATTTGCAGAACATGGTGAGGTTAAGCTGAGAGAACTCTTAGAGATAGAACAGCAAAAGACTGGAATTACAAAGCTAAGGCTTGGATTTAATAGGGTATTTGGTTATTTTTTTGAGATTCCAAAGAGTTTCAAAGGAGAAGTCCCTGAATATTTTATCAGGAGACAAACACTAGTTAATAGCGAGAGATATATTACTGAGGAGCTAAAATCACTGGAAGAAAGGATATTGACCAGTGAAGACAAGAGAAAGAGTCTGGAATATACGCTATTTTTGGAGTTAAGGGAGAAGGTTTTAGAATATAAGAATAGGGTTGTCCAGGCATCAACTAGGATTGCAAGGCTGGATTTTTATTCTGCAATGGCAGTATGTGCAAAAAGATATAAATGGAACATGCCAGAGATACATAATGGGTTAGATATTTGTATTAAAGAAGGGAGGCATCCAGTTATTGAATCCTTTGTTGGGGAGAATAATTACATCCCAAATGATATTCAGTTGAACGAAAATCATGTGATACTCCTTATAACCGGACCCAATATGGCAGGAAAATCCACTGTACTGAGGCAGGTTGCAATAATTTGCATCTTGGCACAGATGGGTTCCTTTGTACCTGCAAAATATGCAAGGATTGGACTCTGTGATAGAATATTTACTAGGGTTGGGGCCTCGGACAAATTGGCCCTTGGGCAATCTACTTTTATGGTAGAGATGTTGGAGACCGCTAGGATACTAAAACAGGCCACTAGGCGTAGTCTAGTAGTTTTAGATGAGATAGGTAGGGGTACCAGTACCTTTGATGGCCTTTCCTTAGCATGGGCAGTAGTGGAATCCCTAGCATCAAAGTTCGGGGGTATCAGGACATTGTTTGCTACCCATTATCATGAGCTCACAGATTTAGAGGGAAAGGTAGAAGGGGTAATGAATTTGAATATCGCTGTAAAAGAGTATAAAGGGGATATTATATTTTTAAGGAAATTGCTCCCTGGTCCTGCAGACAAGAGCTATGGTATAGAGGTGGCTAGACTTGCAGGCATTCCTAGACCTGTTATAAAAAGGGCACGTGAAATCCTAAAGATGTTAGAAGACAAGATGGTTAAAATAAAGGGAGCTAAAGAGAAGAGGAGACATTCCCTATTACTTCACGAGGCCTTGAGGAAGACCCCAAAGGGATGGAATAATGCAGAGGTGAATAAAAAAGGAACACATCCTATATTGTTTGAGCTTAGTAAATTGGACATAGACCATATTACACCCAAAATGGCCTTGGATATATTATATGAGTGGAAGGAGAAGTGGGGTGAAAAAAAATAAATTAGGTATTTATGTGTTGTTATGTGTAGTATTGTTTGGTTTGGTGAATTGTGGAAGAAAGAGATGGCCCTCTCCAATTGTAAAACAAGAGCAATTTTCTTTTTCAGATATTAGAATTATACGTAATGGAAGGTCTTTTCAACTAATGGGGAAGGTATTGGGAAATATACACAACTTAGATTCAATAGTATTACAAATGGAAACTGGGGATAATATATGTAAGAGATGTCCTTTTCATCCTAATTATAAAGTGATATATCCTGTTTCTTCGCCAAATTTGAGATTTAAGGGTAACTCTTTTACCTTAATTTACATGTCCAAAAGTGGTGTTGGTAATATTATGAGGATTAGGTTGCTTGGAATAAATAGATTTAATACATTACCACCTGTTTATTCAAATATTATTTTAGTTAAAGAATAAGGAGCATAGATTATGGGCATGAGTCTTGCGAAAAAAATAATTTCTTCTCATCTAGTTGATGGAAAAATGAAGCCAGGCCAAGAAATAGCCATTAAGATCGACCACACCTTGACTCAAGATGCTACAGGGACTATGGCATATCTCCAATTTGAGGCCGTAGGAGTTAAGGAGGTGCAGACTGAACTTTCTGTAAGTTATGTAGACCACAATACCCTCCAAGTGGGATTTAGGAATCCAGATGATCACAGATATTTAAAGACTGTGGCAATGAAATATGGGATAGTATTTTCACCCCCTGGAAATGGGATTTGCCATCAACTCCATTTGGAAAATTTTGCACAACCAGGAAAGACCCTGCTTGGGTCTGATAGTCATACCCCTACTGCTGGGGGCATGGGGTGTTTTGCCATGGGTGCAGGGGGATTGTCAGTTGCCCTTGCAATGGCAGGTGAACCATATACCTTTCCAATGCCACGTATTATTAAAGTAGAACTCAAAAACAAACTACAGGGTTGGGCTAGTGCCAAAGACATTATATTGTATATTCTAAAACAATTAACAGTAAAAGGTGGAGTTGGTGCGGTTTTAGAATATACAGGTGAAGGGGTAGGTACACTCACTGTACCAGAGCGTGCTACTATTACAAATATGGGGGCAGAGCTTGGGGCTACTACCTCTATTTTCCCAAGTGATGAGCAGACAAAGAAATTTTTAAATCTAATGGGTAGGGGATCTGATTATGTGCCCATGTTTCCTGATGAAGATGCAGAATATGACAAAGAGATAGTAATAGACCTCTCTAAGATTGAACCCATGGTTGCCTGTCCACATATGCCTGATAATGTAATAACTGTTAAGGAGTTAGATGGGTTGCAAGTGGACCAGGTTGCTATTGGTTCTTGTACCAATTCTTCCTATATGGATTTAAAGGTGGCAGCTGAGATAATAAAAGGGCGACATGTAGATCCCAATGTAGATGTGTTATTATCCCCTGGTTCTCGTCAGGTTGTAAAACTTTTGGTACAAGAGGGTTTATATGAAACTTTTATAGATGCGGGTGTGAGGATCTTGGAGTGTGCATGTGGGCCTTGTATTGGCATGGGTGGTTCTCCTGTTACAGGGGGAGTTAGTGTTCGTACCTTTAATAGGAATTTTGAAGGCAGGAGTGGGACTTTGGATGCAAAGGTATATTTAGCAAGTCCTATTACAGCTGCCCATGTGGCCATAAATGGTAAGTTCACTGATCCCATGTCATGGGGAAAACCCTATATATTAGGGCTTCCTAAGGATGTACCTTCTATTAAAGAACATTTTCTGTTTTCAATTCAAGACAAGGAATCTATTGAAGTATACAGAGGACCTAATATAGTGCCATTACCTAGATTTGAACCCTTACCTAAAAGGATGGAGAAAAAAGTGCTCATAAAGGTGGGGGACAATATAACCACAGATCATATACTTCCTGGTGGAGCTGAGATAACTGCGCTTCGTTCTAATATCCCGGAAATCAGCAAATACATATATTCCAGGGTAGATAAGGGTTTTGTAAAAAGGGCCAATGAATTTGGTGGAGGTATTATAATAGGTGGAGAAAATTACGGACAGGGCTCTAGTAGGGAACACGCTGCCTTGGCTCCTAGGTATCTCGGTGTCTTATGTATTATAGCAAAGTCCTTTGCTAGGATTCATAGGGGAAATTTGGTAAATTTTGGTATACTTCCTCTTATTTTTAAAGATAAAAAGGACTATGATTTATTTGATATAGGGGCAAATATAATGATCCCTTGTGAAGAACTTGAACCAGGCGGAGAAATAATTGTCAGGATTCAGGGGGTGGATAAAGAGATAGTTGTATTAAATGACCTCAGCATGGATGAATTAAATATAATTCGTGTAGGTGGAAGACTAGAATATGTGAGAAAAAAATTGTCAAAATAAGGAGATAGCTTGCTATGTTAGATGGGATGAGAAGGAAAACACGGACTTGGGGGATTAAAGTATTATTTGCTATTATAATCTTGGTGTTTGTCTTTTGGGGAGTTGGTGGGTTTAGGATAAGTAAAAGGGGAGTACTTGCAAAGGTAAATGGTGAACCCATATTAGTGAAGGATTTTTTTAAGGTCTATCAATCTGAATATGATAGGTTACTTAAACAAAGGCCCAATCTTTCCAGTGAAGATATAAAGAAATTGGGATTAAAGAAGATGGTATTAAATGAGATGATTAATCAGAGATTACTCCTTAAAAAGGCGGAGGATCTAGGAATAGTGATCCCTGATGAGAAACTTAGGGAAAAGATTACTTCAATGAATGTGTTTAAGAATAAAAAAAAGGTATTTGATCCCAATAGATATAAAATGATTTTGGTTGCTAACAATATTACTCCAATGGAATTTGAGTCTTTAGTAAAAAGGGATATGAGACTCAAAGAATTAAAAAAATATATAACTTCATCTGTTACAGTTACAGATAAGGAGGTAAGAGATCTATATGATTTTGTAATGAGACAAGGGAAAATAGAATATGTTGGGTTTGATATAAAAGATTTTTTAGATAAGGTAAGTGTTTCAGATAAGGAAATAAAGAAGTACTACGCTGAAAATAAAGATAGATTTAAAGAACCAGAAAGGATCCAGCTAAGGTATATAAAATTGACTCCAGATGTGCTGGCCCCGTTGATGAAAGTGAGTGATAAGGAAATAGAGAAATATTACAATGAAAATAGGTCTAAATTTTTCGAACCAGAGCAAAGGCATATTAGACACATATTGATAAGGATCAAAAAACAGGACAAAGGAGGAGTAGAGGCAAGAAAATTGGCTCTAAGTATTTTAGAGAAGATTAAGAATGGTGCTGATTTTGCCAAAATGGCAAAAAAATATTCTCAAGGTCCCAGTGCTACAAGGGGTGGGGATATTGGATGGATAAAAAAGGGGGATACAGTAAAACCCTTTGAAGATCTGGCCTTTTCATTGAAAAAAGGAGAAGTTGGGGGTCCTGTAAAGACTATCTTTGGGTATCATTTGATAAAGGTGGAAGATATTAAAAAGGCCCATTATCAGTCTTTGAATGAAGTGAAAGATAAGATCCGTGATATATTGGCGAGGGAAAAGGCCAATGATAATATAGAAGAATTTTTAGATAAGGTGTTAGACACAGTCTTTTCTTCGAATAATTTGCAAGATGCCGGCAATAAACTAAGCCTTCCTATTATGACAACTAAATTGCTCTCAAAGTCTGAGATGATAAATCAATTGCATATAAAGCCAGACGATGTGGAACAATTATTTTTAATGGAAAACAATAAGATTTACGAGACCCCTATTATTATTGACAACGGTTATATGATCGTTCAAAAGATAAAAGATATTCCAGCAAGATTTAAGTCTTTGAAAGAAGTCTCTGATCAAATCGTTGAGATATTAAAAAAAGAAAAAGCTGCTAACCTGGTCAGAAAAAAAGCAGAATCTCTTCTTTCTAAGTTAAAAAAGGGAAGCTCTTTAAAGACTCTAAAACTTATATCAAAGGAGTCTGATTATTTTCGTTTTAGCTCTAAGGATATTCCCGGACTTGGTTCAAATGGAAGGATAGTAAGGGATTTGATGCTTGCAAGAAAAGGAGAATGGCTAAATAGTGTGTATAGGTTTGGAGATAAATTTATACTGGTAAAGGTCTTAGATACTAAACTGCCTCCAATAGACCAATGGAATAAACAAAAAGGGTTTTGGAAACAAATGACAGAGCAGCGCAAAAAGACAATTCTTTTTAATGAGTTTTTGAACTCCATTAGGCATAAAGCAAAAATAGAAATAGTTAATAGAGAAGTTTTAGAAAATTGATATGATAGAATTAACAACAAATATATTGGCAAAATAATACAAAGGGGTTATGCTTTAGACATAACCCCTTTTTTAATATATCTAACCTAGATTGTTTTCTTCCTCTTCTTCTAATTCCTTGTGGATTTTTAGGAGTTCTTCAAACCTTATGTCAGCTCCAAATACCCCTAATATCTCCCCTTCTTGGTCAAAAAGAGGGGAGGATACAGTGAGACATAACTTTCCTGTATATACTGAACGATAAAAGTCAGTAATATGTAGTTTTCCTGTTTGCATGGGGATTTGAAACCATTCTCTATCTGATTGATCATCTCCTTGAATTAGCTGTTTAAACCTAGACCTATCTTCAGGATGGCTTATTTGCCATGTAAATAAACTACCGTCTTTATCAGTAACATAAGCAAATTGTATAAAGGGGTATTTAGATAATAAGTTGGCAAGTTTGTTTTTTATTTTTTCTTTATCTAATTCAGTAATTTCTTCACTGAGTTTTAAGACTAGTTTGGAGGCCATGGTATGGGCGGTTTGTTTGAGGTAGTCAAATTCAGATATAAAATATTCAGGAAGATATCTCTTTGCCAACGCCACCATTTCTTCATGGGAAATAGAGGTGGTTCTGCCTTTATTATATTGCTCCAATATTTTTTTATAGATTTTTCCAACTGCGGGGTGATTTTTAGTAATTTTTTTGTCTCCTGTTAGTTTTAAATAGTGGTTTAACCAATAAGCAATTCCTGCCCTTCCTGACTTGTCGGTGATTATAATGGGAACAGATCTTCCTAAAATATGTTTTGTATCAAAGATATTATAGATCTCCTCGTTTTTGGCTAGGCCGTCTACATGGATACCTGCACTAGTGGCATTGAAGTCCCTTCCAACAAAAGGATAATTGGGGGGTATGTGATAATTTAATTCTTTTTCAAAATATTCAGCTATTTCAGCTATTATTTGTGTATTAGCAGCATCATCATCACCTGTTATAGAGATGTATTCAATAACGAGGGCCTCTATTGGGGCATTTCCAGTCCTCTCTCCAAAGCCTAGGAGTGTGCCATTGGCTGCCGAGCATCCGTAAAGCCATGCTGTAGAAGCATTTATTAGTGCCTTATGAAAATCGTTGTGCCCGTGCCATTCTAACCATTTGCCTGGTACTTCTGCCTCATCGGTAAATGCCCTAATTATCTTACCTACACTCCTTGGCAAGGCAGCCCCAGCATATGAAACTCCATAACCCATGGTATCGCAAAGTCTTATCTTTACAGGCATTCCACTTTGTTTTGATAGCTCCATTAATTTTTGGGCAAAGGGGATACAGAAACCATAGATATCAGCCCTTGTGATGTCCTCAAAATGACACCTAGGAACAATCCCTAATTCAAGGGCAGATTCAATTACCTCTAAGTAGTCCTGCATGGCCTTTTTTCTGTCTTTTCCTAATTTTAAGTAGATATGATAGTCGGATACAGAGGTCAACATCCCTGTTTCCTTAAGCCCCATTTGTTTCACTAATTTCAGGTCTTCTTTATGACATCTTATCCATCCAGTGATTTGTGGATATCTATATTCTTTGCTAAGGCATTCCTCCACAGCCTTTTTGTCCTTTTCTGAATATAAAAAGAATTCAGATTGTCTAATAAGTCCACTTCTCCCACCTAATTCATGTAATAGGTCAAATATTTTACTGATTTGTTCCACTGTATAAGGTGGCCTTGCTTGTTGGCCATCTCTAAAGGTGGTGTCAGTAATTATCATTGGTTCAGCTGGTCTGGGTAATACAAAGGTATCATCAAAGCTCAAACGACACACTTTTTTATAGGGGTATAATTTCCTAAAAAGATTAGGTTGTTCTGGATTTATAAGCTCTAATCTCGTGCCTAGGGATTTTAGATGAAGAAAAGAATAAGTCATAACTAACTCCTTAAGTGATTATATTTGTTAAACAGATATTTTTTGTTTTGGCAGTGCCCAAAGGAAAATATCTTTATTGATGTCGTCTCTGGAAAGGCACTGAATTAATGTCATCGGGAACCTTTGGATAAGGTCCCCGAATTTTGGAAGGTGATTTGATGATAATCTTACTTATTTAAAATCCCCATCCAAGTTGTTTTCTAAGTTCCACTGGTAGATTGGCTTGTTTAGGAGGCAGATAAGGTCTTGGAGCACCAGCGGATTTTCGGTTCTTTTTTAGTTGATCTAGAGTAAAATCTCTTGGGATATTAAATACCTGTCCTGGATATATAAGGTTTGGATTTTTTATTTTGTCTCTGTTTGCCTTATATATAAAGGGCCACATAAATGGATCATTATAAATCTGTTTATACTCTGCTATCCACCATAAACATTCCCCCTTTACAACAGTGTGTTTAGTAGGCAATTTTTTATAGTTTGCTAAATAAATTTCTTCAGGGGTCAAGGTTGATTTTATTGTTCTTTTGGGTTTCTCTTTGGCTACTTTGACTACTCTTTTTTCAATCTTTGTCTGTTTGTTATGCGTAGGAGTTACTTGCACTGTCTTTTTCTTGAATAGACCACATCCTGAAAAAATCATAGCAAATCCTATGAGGAATGTTATTGTGCAAAAAATATTTTTTTTCATTATTACTATACCTCCTTGGATAATAAAATTATTTATTTTCCTTTTTATTTGAATCCTTATTAACACCTTTTATTTTAATAATCAATTTCTTTTTAACTCATTTATAAGATTTTAACTCTATGAGTTGACTTTGAAATTTCTGTGTGTTAAGTGTCTTGTCCAGGTTTGTGAATAAAGGAACAAGATATGTTCTTTAAAAAATGGGACAGCGAATACGCAAATAGTCTTTTAAAGGCAAGTGTAGTTGGCCTTCATCTTGTAACGGCTACATTTGTTGGCCTGGTTATTGGTTATTTTTTAGACAAATGGCTAGGGACAAAGCCAATATTTACCATAATTTTTTTGTTATTTGGTATAGCTGCTGGATATAAAAATATGTATGTGGAAATAAAGGGAATTCATGAATCAAAGCCAGAAAAAAGGGATCCGAAGGATAAAAAAGAAGATGAGGGATAGTCGGTGGATAATAGACCCAGTTGTTAAGTGGGTAGTAATGTGGCAAGTTTTTTTTCTTTTTGGAGGGGGATTGGCATTTGATTTGTACAAGGGGTCATGGTGGGCTGTTTCCTATATAGTTGGAGGATTGTTGGTTTTTTTTAATTTTTTGGTCTTGGCTAGAATAATCCCCGATCTAGTTGTAAGTAAGGCTGTGAAGGCCTCTATTGTGTCTTTGTTGTTTAGTTTTTATTCAAGGCTATTATTTACAGGTATAGTATTGCTCGTGTGTATAGTTTTTTTAAGGTTTCCCATATATCCCTTGATTGTGGGTCTCTCTACCATAATCTTGGGTATTATATTGTGGATAGCAAAGTATATGCTCACCAATAACTATAAGGAGGCATAAGGTTATGTCAGAAATAGCTCCTCACGTATTGCTTCTTGAAAAAATGATGGATGTGCTTGGATTAGTGGATAAACAGGGTCATAGCCTGGTTCCCCAACACATCCTTTATACGTGGCTAGTTATGTTGATTTTAATTGTGTTGGCGAGGCTTGGAACCAGGAGGTTGTCTATGGTTCCAAAAGGAGTACAAAATTTTTGGGAGATAATAGTAGGGGGCATGGAAGATTTTGTGTATTCTAATATGGGCCCAGTGGGGGCAAGGGTGTTTCCACTGTTAATGACCCTATTTATTTTTATTCTGTTTTGTAATTTTATAGGGTTATTCCCAGGATGTAATGCGCCTACAGCAAATTTAAATACCAATGCAGCCATGGCATTAATAGTATTTGTTTGGTATAATATCCTTGGTCTAAAAGAACATGGTCCAAAATATATTAAACATTTTACAGGACCTATTTGGTGGTTGATTCCATTGATGTTGCCCATTGAAATCTTAAGCCATTTGGCTAGGCCACTTTCACTCACAGTTCGTCTTTTTGGAAACATATTTGGTGAAGAATTGGTGCTCCTTTTATTCTTCATGTTGCTTCCTGTGATCGCTACTTTGCCAATTTATTTCTTATATGGACTTGCTGATACAATTCAGGCCTTTATCTTCTTTATGCTTTCAATGATCTATTTTAAAATGACCTTTGAAGAGGCACATTAAATAAGGGGAAATGGCTTTATTGGCCTTTAATTTATAAAATCTTGAAGGAGGATTTGTTTATGCGTAAGGTGCTCTTTACTCTCTTAAATGTATTGGTTCTTGTCTGTGCAGCAGGGGCTGCCTTTGCAGCAGAAGGTTCAGTTGCTCCTCAGGTAGTTTCAATGATAGCTATAGGTACAGCTATTGGTATGGGTCTTGCTGCTCTTGGTTGTGGAATTGGCATGGGGTTTGGACTCAGGGGCGCTTGTGAAGGTACTGCTAGAAATCCTGATGTAAGTGGTAAAATCACTGTTACCATGTTGATCGGTCTTGCTATGATTGAGTCTTTGGCAATTTATACCTTGGTTATTGATTTGATTATATTATTTGCTAATCCATATCTATAGTTTTAGGGCCATGTAACATGGGGAGGGTCGCAGGCCCTCCTTTTTTTTGTTGTATTTTTTTGTGAATTTTTTCTCAAATGGAGCTATGTTGAAGAAGGAAAAGATCCCAAAGGTAACCATACAGCGAATGGCTGTATACTTACAGATGCTAGAAGAGTTAGAGGAAGAAGGTGAGGAAGTAGTTTCATCAACTCGTCTAGCAGAGCTCTGTGGTGTAAATTCTTCTCAAATCAGGAAGGATCTTGCATATTTTGGGGAATTTGGTGTGCGTGGTGTTGGATATTATGTTCGCGACCTCATTGCCTCGATCAAACATTTTTTGGGAATACAGAAGGTATGGAATTGCGCCATCGTTGGTATAGGAAATCTTGGGAGGGCTATTTTAAGATACAAGGACCTTTCCAAAAAAGGTTATAAGATCGTTGGTGCTTTTGATTGTGATCCCTTTAAAATAGGTGAGAGGGTAGGGGATTTGGAGATTATTTGTACTAGAAGACTCAAGGAAAAAGCCAAAGATTTAAACATAAAGATCGGGATAATAACCACTCCCCCAAATCGGGCACAAAGGGCAGCCAACCATATTGTTGAGGCAGGCATAAAGGCCATAGTTAATTTTGCGCCTACTAGAATTCAAGTCCCAGATGATGTAATAGTGGACTACGTTGATTTTTCCACTCATTTGATCTATCTATCTTTTAGTCTATCAAATCTAGGTAAGTAAATTTAAATCATATTTAAATCATAATTGAGCCTGCCTATATTAATGGCCTTGAGGTTAAAGATTCTCTTATAAAACAATGATTGACTAACCCC
The DNA here is from genome assembly GCA_027013815.1 of Desulfohalobiaceae bacterium. Lineage (GTDB taxonomy): Bacteria > Desulfobacterota > Desulfovibrionia > Desulfovibrionales > Desulfothermaceae > Desulfothermus. The sequence goes on from JALWFY010000135.1 coordinate 18,570, forward strand.
TTATTCTCAAGATATATATTTTCATTGTTTTTAGAGCTTTTTTGTCCTAAAAAATGAAGTTTAGGGGGACAGTTATAATGAAAAAATTATGGTCATTTTTTAGTGTACTGGGACTCTTGCTAATAATAAATAGTCCAGCCATAGGCTATCCTGTGTTGGTCAATATGTATCAAAATGGTGGAGAGATAGAGGAATCATTGTATTTGATAAAAACAGTGAAGGATGTTGACATATTTATTCCTGGGTATGTGGATTTAAATTCATTTGTTGTTTTATCATCGCCTCGTATAATTAACATTGAGACTAAAAAACTATCAATAAAAAAGTGTCCCTTAGTTAAGGAACTGGTGAAAAAATTTAATATATTATCTAACAGGATGGAATTATTAAAAGAAGATGAAAAAATCAACTTAGTAAGGATAAAGTTTTGCGAAAATTTGATAAATAATAAGATACAAAGTACTCAGGAATTAAAAAAAATTGATCGTTATTTATATAATAATTTAAAGAGGCTGTATAAAAATAATAATGAATTAAGAAAAAAAATAGATTTACTGAAGGCCAAATTAGACAATGTTAAAGAGGAAATGAGTAATCTGTCAGGGGGTTATGATTATTTTTATAAGATACATCTCACATTTGAACATAAAGTGAGTCCTCCAGCCAAGGTGATATATAAATATTTTACACCAAAGATTAAATGGAATTCTGTTTTTGATATGTATTTTTATCCAAGGAAACGAACTTCTAATTTCGTGTGGAGGGGAAGGGTGTTTCAAGGTACTGGAGCAGATTGGAAAGATGTGGATTTAATATTGTCCACTATGCCTAGAAGTTATAGGTTGGAGCCTCCCCCTTTAAATGAATGGGTAATTGGAGAACAGAAGAGGGTGTTTTATAAGGGGTTTAATAAGGCTATGCCGTTGAAGTCCCGTTTATACAAAGAAAGTCTATTAAAAAATAGATCAATTAAACGAGGCATACCAAATATTAATAAAAGTTTTATAGCAGAAGAAGTGAATTTAGGGAAAACATCCTTAAAATCAGGAATTTGGAACTCAGTAGTGATTAGACGTTTTTCTTTTGTCTCCACTTACGACTATCTAATTAGACCTTTAGACGCACAAAAAGCATTTTTACGTGCAAAGATTGACCTAAGGCCCAAACAAAAGACTGAGTTATATGCTGAGGGTAAGGTAAATTTATTTTTGGAGAATAATTTTATTGGCACAGGACATATAGATTTTAAGAGGACCCCGGTAGTGGTGTACTTAGGCCCTGATTCAGAGGTGGAGATAAAGAATATAGAGAAGAAAAATATATCCGGGACCAAAGGTTTTTTTAACAATAAAAAGACCAGGGAATTTTTATGGGATCTAAAGATAAAGAACTTGAAACCTATACCTATTACCGTAACAGTGGAAATCCCATGGCCAAAAATAAGAGATAAGAGGATAATTTTAACCAACTTGTCCAAGGGGTTTGTTTTAAAAGATCAGAGATTGGCTAGGGAATTTCATTTAAATGCAGGAGAAGAACAAGATATAACTTATGGATTTAAGATTTCCTATCCCAAGGACATGAACGTCTATATAAAGCCATATATAAATTATTTTTAAGTACACATGGATAAAGATTCAGTTCCTCAAAAAAAGCAGGGAGGCAAGGGAGTTCTTATATCCCTGTCCCTTTTTTTAATAATATGTGTTTTGTTATGGCACATACCCCCCTTTAACAAGTATACAGAGCCTGCCCGATTAAAGGAGTTCTTTTTAAGGCTACAGTCCTCTCCTTATTTAATACCAACTATATTGATTTGTTTTATAGTCGCTGGGATAGCCATGTTTCCCATAACTGTCTTGACTACAGCAGTTGCCCTTTTTCTTGGTATTGAAAAGGGATTTATCCTGTCTATGTTAGGGTGTATTTTAAGTGCAGCATTTACCTTTATTGTTATTAGATGTTTAGGCCAAGGGGCAAAACAATATCTCCTGTCAAAGGAGAAGATAAGAAAGCTAAACAAATTGATCTCAGAAGAGAGCATTTCGTCTATAATAATTTTGAGAATGGTCCCTATAGGATATACTATTATAAGTGTAACTGCCGCATTATCAGATATAAGTTTTATCAAATATATGATTGGTTCAATAATTGGAGTATTACCAGATCTTTTTTTGTGTATATTTTTGGCTGGGAGTGCCCATAATGTTATAATAAGCAGAGATCCTAAATATATTATCAGAGTAGTAATAGTTGCTATTGTTTTTTTGATTATATGGTTTCTCCTGATCAAGAGATTTTTGTCTCGGTTTAAAAAAATAAAATGGGATTGATTTTTATTGTATAAAAGGGAATAGGTCATGAGTTCTCTAAAAGATTTTATTGGATGGCAGTTTGTACAAAAGACAAAATTTGATAGAAATACTATACAAAAGATAAGACCACCTCTATTACATGGATCCTTTAATCAAAAATACAAGGTATCAAAACTCTGTTTTTTACCAAGACCTAGTAAGATTGATGTACCCTTTTCAGAAGTGGTATCAAAACGGGCTTCATGCAGGACCTATATACCTAGGAAAATCTCAGTCCAAGATTTATCCAATATTTTGTGGATGGGGTATGGTATAAGAGAAAAAAAGGGAAATTTTTATTTTAGAAATGCACCTTCTGCTGGTGCATTGTATCCCCTTGATATATATGTGGCAATATTTCATGTTGCTACATTAGAAAACGGGATTTATAGATACAATGCTTATCAAAATGCACTGGAAATGATTAAAAAAGGAGATTTTTCAAGGGAACTTATAAATGGATGTTTAGGACAATCCTTTGTGGGCAGTGGTGCATTCACAGCCTTGATATCTGCAGTTTTCAGAAGAAATATGAGAAAATACGGTGAAAGAGGTGTTAGATATATATTTATTGATGCAGGCCATGTGGTACAAAATATGATATTAACAGCTGAATCCCTCTCTCTTGGGGCCTGTCCTGTAGGTGCATTTTTTGACAATGAGTTAAATGAGATAATTGGACTAGATGGAGAGGAAGAGACAATTATTTATTTACTTAGTATAGGGGTACGTGGTTGAGCTGTGGTCTTTGTTTAAGAGGGGAAGATATATGGGACTTAGAGAGTCATATATAGGTAGGTTTTATTATAAGATTTTGAGATATTTTGTTCACTCTTGTATGAGAAATATCACAGTGGACCCAGATAAGATTACTATAATTGGCACTATCATTGCGGTCCTTGTCCCATTGGGATTTTACTTGTCACCTATAATTGGATGTATTTTGATAGTCGTCTCTGCTATTTTTGACAGTGTAGACGGTTATCTGGCAAGGAGCAATGGCATTGAAAATCCTTATGGGGCATTCTTGGACTCAACCATGGACAGGTTCTCTGACTTTTTTTACTTATTGGGTTTTTGGATTGTTTCTTTGAATTTTGGATATAATCTTTTATTTGGTATGTTGTTTTTTATTGGGCTACTTTTGACCCTGGTTTTTAGTTATACAAGGGCACGTATAGAAGGCCTAGGTGAAGAGTGTGGCGTTGGTTTTATGGAGAGGGCAAAGAGGGTAATTTTTTTGATAATATGGGGTTTGTTTATTTGGTTTATAGGTGGGTTTTGGATAGTTATTGGGGGAATTCTTTTCTATAACATACTTATGGCATTTTCTGTTATTCAGAGGATAAGATGTGCCAAAAGGGTGCTAAAAAAATAGAGGGTGGATCATGATATCAGGACAAGATATTGAAGAGTTAGAGAATTTTTTGGAAAATTGGAAGGACTGTGCTGCGAAGGGTGCATTTATTGAATTAAAGAAATTATTATTTAGTTTAGAGGGAACCTCCATAGGGTTTAAACCTAGAGAGGGGATAAGCTATTCCCTGAGGGCTAAACACAATAACCAGAAAGATAGGGAACTTTTTGTAATGATAGACGTAATAGACGATGACCCTGAAAATAGATGGTTATCTGTGTGTTTTTACGGGGATATGATCACAGATCAGGAAGAAAAGGGAGATTTGATCCCTGGGGGACTCTTAGGACAGGATGGATATTGTTTTGATTTAGATGAATTTTCAGATGAAGCCCTTAATTATATAGAACAGAGGATATTAGAGGCATATAATAATGCCCAAAATGGTTAGGGAATTTTTTTCGGCAAAATAGATTTAAGGGCAAGGGACGGATATCTAATAGCGACTACATCCTCTTTAATATAGAGGCTGCTATGGCCTTGTTTTTTTTGATTATCTCTTCTTCCCCTTTTACTCTTCTATCTTGCATTAGAATTTTTCCATTACAAATAGTAGTAACAACGCAGTCGCCATTTGCTGAATACACTAAGTTTGAGATAAGGTTATGGTGAGGGATCATTTGTGGGTGATTTAGGTCCACTAGAATACAATCAGCAACCATACCTTCCTTGATTTCTCCACCATTTATCTGGAACATGCGTGCCCCATTTTGAGTTGCGCATTTAAAAATGTCTTTGCTTTTTGCACAAGTGGGATCATTTGACCCCATTTTTGCCCTAAGGGCAGCTATTTTCATTTCTTCTAACATATCTAAATTATTGTTAGATGCGCATCCATCAGTACCCAGTCCAATGAGGAGGCCTTTTTTTAGCACCTTGTCAAATTTGAAAGAACCAGAGCAGAGTTTCATATTTGAAGCAGGTACATGTGCAATATTCACTTCCCTTTGTTTTAAAATATCCATCTCTTGTTCATCTACCCATATTACGTGTGCACATATACATTTATTACTTAAAAAACCTATTTCCTCTAAATATCTAACAGGAGTCAGTCCTCTAATCTTTAGACAGTCATCTCTTTCTTTTTTTGTCTCAGCAAGATGGATATTGATATAAAGTTTCCGTTCCTTGGCAAAGTCCCTAATCCATATAAGAGAGTCTCTTGATACTGTGTAGATAGCATGGGGGCCCATGATGAATTTTATACGTGACTTATCCACATTTGGTAGGGAGTCAAAAAATTTTTTATTTTTTTTCTTAAACAAGTCTCCTTTTTTTGGATCCTCAAAATCCACATATGCAGAAGACAGAGCTGCACGCATACCCATTTCATCTACTGCATGGGCAATGGCATCAACGTGCCAATACATGTCACAAAAAAATGTGGTACCAGTCTTTATCATTTCAAGACATGCTAGTTTGGTGCCCCAATAAACATCTTCTGGGGTGAGCTTCCTTTCAAAGGGCCAGATATAATCATTTAGCCATGTGTGCAGTTCCATGTCGTCTGCATAACCCCTAAGGAGTGTCATCGCTGCATGGGTATGGACATTGAAAAAGGACGGGAAAATGGCTTTATCTTTTCCTGAAATAATATGCGTAGATGATCTATCTATACCAAGGTTTTTACCTATTTTTTTTATTATACTTCCTTGGATGAATACATCTACTTCCTTTCCATTCAATAATACACTCTTGATAAGAATACTCAAACCCTAACTCCTCCCTTGTGTGGATATAAAGACATTATGATTTGCTGGTAAAAATGTGCATAATTTTTTAGGATTTGACTACAAGTACAGGTATTTTAGATAATTTTATTACTTTTCCCCCTACAGAACCAAATAAGAAATCACTTATGTCTTTTTTATTATTTGCACCAATTACTATGAGGTCTATATTGTTTTTATCAACAAACTCCAGGATTACCTTGGATGGATTTCCAGTCTTTACAATAAATTTTGTATTGGATTGTTTAAAAAAGTTGTTTTTTAGCTCATTGACTTTTTGATTGGCTTGCTCAGTGATTTGTTTTTCATATTCCTCCCTATAACTCTGGGGAACAGAGAATTGTTCTATAAAATCAAGGGAATGTACAACATACAAGATATAGATTTCTGCATCTAAGTTAGTAGAAATAGTTTTTGTATAATCCAGTATTTTGCCCGTCATTGGTCCAAAGTCTATTGCACATAGGATTTTTTCTATCTCAGCCATGATGGTATCTCCTTGTTGTTAAAGAGTTATTTATTTTAGTCGTGACCTTGAGAGAACATATAGAGACAATTTACATTTAAATCTAAATGAAGTAAAGAATTGACTTGACCAAAAATATAGGAAGAGGAGGAGAGCTAATGAAAATTAATAATAATTTTGTTGAAATACAGGACTGTAGGGTATATTTTTTAGGATTAAATATGGATTCAGAGAAGAAGGTTATACTACTTCATGGCGCAAAATTTAATGCCCATACCTGGGAAGATACAAATACCCTGAAAGAGTTGGCTGGGGCTGGGTATGGTGTGTATGCCATTGATATGCCTGGATTTGGTAACTCTCCATATTGTATGATGGAACAAATAGATGTGCTTTTTAATTTTATTCAGGCTCAAAAAATAACTTCTCCTGTGATATTAGGTCCTTCAATGGGGGGAAGAATAACACTAAATTTTTATTTTAAATATCCTCACATACCCAAGGCACTGGTGTTAGTAGGTACAGTTGGCGTTGAAGAAAATGCACATAGGCTAAAAGAGTTAAAGGTTCCAACTCTAATAGTGTGGGGGGAAAAGGACGACCTTGCACCAATAAAATATGCCCATTATTTGGAAAAAAACATAGAAGATTCTAAACTAGTTATAATAAAAGATGGTCCTCACCCATGCTATTTAAAAGATCCAGGGACCTTTAATAAGGAATTGTTAAATTTCCTTGGGGAGGTTTTTTGATATGTCAGAAAATAGACCCTTAACAAGGGAAGAAGGGGATATCCTTCTAAAGGTTGCAAGGGAGACCATAAAGCAGAGACTTTTCCCTGATAGTGTCAATAGTTTTTCCGAAGAAGAACTAGATAGGGAGGTATTTAGGGAAAAAAGAGGGGTATTTGTAACCTTAAATAAGAGAGGCTCCCTTAGGGGATGTATAGGACATATTATCCCCTATCTCCCCTTAATAGATGGGGTTAGGGAAAACGCCATAAATGCTGCCTTTAATGATCCTAGATTTCCGCCCCTTTCTCAAAGGGAGTTTAATGACATAGTAATAGAGGTTTCTATACTTACAAGGCCCAGGAAAGTGGAATTCGAGGATTTTAAAGAGTTGCTAAGTAAATTAATACCATTTAAACATGGAGTGATCTTAAAAAAAGGGATTAATCAAGCTACTTTTTTGCCCCAGGTTTGGGAACAACTCCCAAAAAAGGAGGATTTTTTGACCCACCTATGTCTAAAGGCTGGACTTCTTCCAAATGCATGGATGGATAAGGATATTGAGGTAATGACCTATGAGGTTCAAGCATTTGAAGAGAAAAATGATAAATAGTAAGGCTAAAAATCTATTTGTTTTTAACTCGTGTTATGGGGCATGTTGTTTTTATTTCCTTGATCCAAGAGGGATATTTTATTTCAAGAGGGATTTTATTTTAAATAGTATGTCTTTAAAAGTGGGGAAACCAACATGCCCCTATATCTTTTACCATTTTTTTACAAGGGTCTTGATCTTAACTATTTACCTTAATGATGTTTATTAATTTATCTACCTCTATTTTAGGAAACTCTTCTTCTGGATTTCCAATAAAATAATCAATATCAATATCTCTTCCCTTACAATAGGCTTTTAAAGATGGTTTGGCCATGCATCCAATCAAGGTGCAATGGTTCTTATATCCCCATTCAAAATGGGGTCCATCTCCTCCAGAATCGCCTATTAAAAAGGTATGTTTAATATTAAATTTCCTAACTAATTTTTCTGTATTAATGGCCTTATCTGGCGTGTCATATAAGTAAAAAAAATTACAATTTTGATTTTTATTTGGATATTTTACAAAAGGAGATGCAGATATAAACTCAATTTCAGGAAGCAGATCTAATTCTATGGCCCTTTGGAAATATCCTATCCAACCTGTTGTATTGATCATAAAAACTATTCCATTGTCCATGCACCAATGTATAAATTCCAATGCACCTGGGTAAATGGAAAAGTTTTTGGTCAAATATTCATCCATATCTTGCTCTGAAATAGGACCTGGCATAATATTCTTAATTTCATCTAAGGCCTTTTTATACGATATTTGATTTCCAGTATATTTTAAAAATATCTCCTTTAATTCACCTCGTAGTTCGGGATATTTAAATATTAATGGATCAAAGGGCCTTGAAGGGGATAGACATTCGTTCCAGTCAGTAGAAACTAGTATATTATTTTTTTGTTTATTATAAGTTATGATGTTCATGGGCTTTTACATTAGTTGCAAAGATGCTTTTTCTTCTTTACTTAGAGTTTTAGATAGATCTAAGAGGATTAATAATCTATCTTCAAGTTTCCCAACTCCATTTATGTATTCAGACTCAACTCCTGCCACTATTGGTGGTGGTGGTTCTACTGTGTCTGCTGGGATCCTGAGTACTTCTGAAACCTCGTCTACAACTAACCCCACTGTTATTTCTTCAACCTTTACCACAATTATCCTAGTGGATTTGTCATGGGGTTTTTCCTGGAGACCAAATCTCTTTCTAAGGTCAATAATGGGTATTACCCTTCCCCTTAGATTAATTACTCCTTCCACAAATTCTGGGGCATTTGGAACAGAGGTAATATTTTGCATCCTGATAATTTCCTGCACCTGCATGATATCTACCCCAAATTCTTCGTCTCCTAGTTTGAAAGATACAAGTTGTAACATGTCATCATGTTTCATTTTTACATCTTCCATCAACATCCCTCCTATGTTTATATTTAGGCGTATGATTTATATAGTTACAACAAAACTTCAGTTGTGCAAGCAAAAATTTACATAATTTTGTCCTTGTCTTTATTAAAATACCAAATAAGCTGTCTACATATCCCCATGAGCAGGTTAAATTCATTTTTTTTCAGTCCAATCCTGTGGACAAATCTTTTTAAAGGCAACATAAAATAATCTGGGTTCTGCGGAAGTAAAAAGTCAATTTCTGTAAGGACTTGTTTTGTACTTTTAAATAGCCTTTGAAGGTCTTCATGAGTGGCAAATTCTGTTATATCTTTTTCCAAATTATGTTTGTTCCAACTATGAAAGGAGATTTTATTAAAGCATTCATATAGGATTATTAATACTGCCTGGGAGACATTTAATGACCATGCATCTTTTATTGTTGGTATGGTGATAAGTTGTCCACATAGTTCAATTTCTTCATTTATCAACCCAGTATCTTCTGGCCCAAAGACTATTGCAACCTTTTTGTTTTCTGCAACATCCTGACTAATATGGGAAGCTGCCTGTCTAGGTAAGAGCACCCTTTTCCTCCAACCCCCAATCCGTGCTGTGGTACCATATACCTTGTTAAAGTCCTTTAATGCCTCTTCAAGGTTTGAAACTATTTTTGTATTTTCTAATACCATTTTCCCCTTGGGGGTAGCAAGGGGAAGGGCCTTATCTAGATTAAATTCTTTTGGATTTACTAGAATTAAGTCCTTGCATCCCATATTTGCACATGCCCTTGCAACAGAACCAATATTTTCAGGATATTTTGTCCTGCAAAGTACCACAGATACCCTATCCATATTTATCTCTCGATTATTGGTAGTTTATGTCTAATTAGATTAAATATTTTAGAGAAAATTTCGTCCTTTTTTCCCATGCCATTGATTACTTTGATCCTTTTGGGAAATTTTTTACTGAGTTCAAGATATCCCTGCCTTACGGCTTCGTGGAATTGTTTTTCTTCCATTTCAAATCTCTGTTCATCTATGCCCATATCAAGGAGGTCTCTATTTCTTGCCATTGCCCTTTTTAAACCTTCCTGTACTGGGACGTCTAACAATATGGTTATGTCTGGCCAGGTGCCATTACATGCAAAATCACACGCCTTTGTAATAAAAGAAATATCTAATCCCCTACCATAACCTTGATATGCAATAGTTGAATCATTAAATCTATCTACTATGACTATTTTTTTTCCATTCAGGGCAGGTATTATTTTTTCAAAAAAATGTTGGGACCTTGCACCTAGATACAGAAAAAGCTCTGTCTTGGCAGTGATATTTGATGTGCAAGAGTTAAGCAGAATTTTCCTGATATCCTCTGATAAGACACATCCACCTGGTTCCCTTGAATAAAACACATCCATTCCCATTTTTGTGAGTTTTTCACTTAGTAGCCTGCTTTGGGTAGTTTTTCCACACCCTTCTATCCCTTCAAAGGTAATAAACATTCCTTAATACTCCTTTTTTTTTGTTTTTCTTTGTCCTGAATAAATTCCTGGGTGTGGGGGGGATTAAATATCCTCCTGCCTAATGCCCTTTGGTATTTTGTCCAGCTATCTTCATCTTGATTTATTTCCTGTATCATAGAGTTCATTAAATTCATCTTCGAGTCTAGATTGTCAGCAAAATGAAGCACCATTGCCTCCTTTGTCTTTGGCCTTTTAGGAGAACCGAACTCGTATTCTCCGTGATGGGATATAATTATATGTTTTAGATGCAAAATAAGCCCTTGGTCTAGGTCAGTGACTTTTTTGAGGAAAGTTTCAATAATATTAATTCCAAGTACTATATGCCCAAGGAGATGTCCCTTATCTGTATAGTCAGGGGATATGTCTCCTGAAAATTCCTCTATCTTTCCAATATCGTGCAAGAGCGCTCCAACTACTAGGATTTCCCTATCTAGGTCAGGGTAGAGATCAGCAATTTTAAGACAAATTTTACATACATTAAGGGTGTGTTCCAACAGTCCCCCCCTGTATGCGTGGTGTATGTTCTTTGCAGCAGGGGCGGATATAAACTTTTCCCTTAAATTTTCATCCCTTAGTATTAAACCACAAAATTTTTTCCAGGGCTTATATTTTAGGTTTTTAAAACACAAGTCCTCTAGTTCCTTTAATAAGACCTCAGGAGGGGTGGTGGTAGAGGGTAAAAAATCAGACCAACTAATCTCCTGTTGGTCCAGCAATGAGAGCTTATTTACGATTATTTGTAAATTGTCCCTAAATGAATCTACCTGTCCTTGTATCTTTACAAAGGATTCCTCCTGTATAGAGGGATATTGTTTGCTTACAGGATACCATATCTTCCCAGGTATTTTCCCTGTCCTGTCTTGGAGTTCTAGGTCCCAGTAAGGTCCATTTTTGGATGTTCCTTGCCTTGCCTTGGTTAATATAAAAAATTCGTCTATGATATCTCCATGCCTTAATTCGCTTATAAATTTCTTTTTTTTTGTCATGGTCCTTGCCAAGTATTGGATTTTTAATTAAATTCACTAATTGTTTTTTTGACACACTTAGACCTTTTTATCTAAAATTACTACCAAGGTAAAGATGGAAATTGTACTCACAAACGATGATGGCATCTGGGCAGTTGGTCTCAGGTCTCTCTATTATGCGTTAATAAAAAATGGCCATAGGGTCCATGTGATTGCCCCTTTAACAGAACAATCAGCAGTGGGACATGCTGTAACCCTATCAAATCCCCTACGTATAAAAGAGGTAAAAGAAAATAATTTCAAGGGCATTGGGGTCTTGGGTACTCCAGTAGACTGTGTTAAATTGGCCCTTACCACACTTTTAAACACAACTCCTGACCTCTTGATCTCAGGTATTAATAGTGGAGCAAATGTAGGTGTGGATATACTGTATTCTGGGACTGTGGCAGCAGCTACAGAGGCCGCATTGGCAAAGGTCCCTGCCCTGGCTGTATCTGTAGACGATTTTTCTCCCAAGGATTTAACAGAACAATCAGAATTCGTCTCTGACTTTATTTTAAAGATAGAACTACAAAGGTTTAGGGGGAGGGTCTTGAACCTGAACTTCCCTTCCTGTCCCCTATCCCAGGCCAAGGGCATTCAAGTATGTCCTCAGACCCAGGCAGTGTATAGGGATTGGTTTGAAGAGAGAAAGGATCCTAGGGGTCGCCCCTACTATTGGTTATGTGGATACATCCCAGAAGATGAGTTGTCTGAGGATTCTGACAGGGCCTTATTATCTCAAGGATATATCACTTTGACTCCTCTACACTTTGATTTCACAGACCGGGACATACTTACCAG